>JAPLDP010000022.1 GCA_026391695.1 Bacteroidota bacterium | reverse complement strand
TCCCGATGGGACTTAAAAAATCAGGGGTCGTTTATTGTTCTACCGATATTTGGTCCCTAACGGGACTGTCCTGTAGGGACAAGATATTGGTAGAAAGTAAATTACAAAATAGAATTAAGTCCCGTAGGGACGAAATAGAATATTAACCGGACAATAGTGATTAAAGATAATACATTTTCCAATGAAAAATCTACATCTATGAGTGAAAAGAATGCGCTGATGGTTCCCGAGGAAGTGATCATGAGTAAGATTTACCTTATTCGCGGTCAGAAAGTGATGCTTGATGCAGATTTAGCTGTTTTGTACGGGGTAAGTACCGGAAATTTTAATAAAGCAGTTCGAAGGAATATCAGACGATTTCCTGATGATTTTATGTTTCAGTTGACAAAGCAGGAGTTCGATAACTCGATATTCCAATTTGGAACATCAAGTTAGGGTGGAACACGTAAATTGCCGTATACTTTCACGGAACAAGGCGTGGCCATGCTTTCCAGCGTATTGCATAGTGATCGTGCCATCATGGTAAATATCCAGATCGTGCGTGTTTTTACCAAAGTAGGCCAGTTGCTTGAAACCCATACTGAGATACTGAGAAAGCTTGAGGAATTACAAAAGAATGATATTGAACAAGACAGGCAGATCCTGCTGATCTTTGAGTACCTCAGGCAGCTTGAGCAGGCAAAGCAGGAAGTGGATGACTTTAAAAACAGACGCCAGATAGGATTTTAGATATGGTAAGGTTGATTAGCTGGAACGCTTTTTAATCTTTGTCAAATTCCCTTTAAATTAAAAAATCTTAATTAATTTGTATTTTAATCATAAAGGTTGTACCTTCGCACCAGCTCAGCAACCATTCTGCAAAGAAGTAAGTGTTGAAGGAGTAAAGATACCGTTCAGTGACCCTGAGCGGTTTCGGCTTTTATAGTGGAACGTTCTTTTCATCAATGCGACTCAATTTTTTCGAACGCAGTGAATAAAAAATTGCCCGTCGAATTGATCCCGATGAATGAAGTGAAGTCAGTATCTTGGTCAAATGCCCTGTCCTGATTTCCCAGACCACCTCAGACTTTTATTTGTGAGACTCAATTTTTGAAAGCCGAAGGCGCATCAAAAATTGTAAGTCGAACAATCCCGACAAAGTCGGAAGGTATAATACCCCACCCCTTGGGGCAGAAAAAGGAGCCGGGGTTTGCCCCGGGGTTTATACCTGTGATTTCCCCTCCACAATCCTTATCTCCTCTTCCGTCAACCCATACAACTCATATACCATCCGGTCAATCTCAGTTTCCAAGGAAGTGGTATCAGCAGAAGGGTCAGATGTTTTAAGGGAGAGGATTTGATCGACAATGTTTATTACGCCTGATTTCAATTTTTCATCAATAATTGGAACAGGAATTTTCACAACATCTTGGTAAATCCACCTTAATCTTCCCCCTTTATTGACATCCCCAAGAACAGATGCAATTTGAGAGTAAAAATAGAATACAACCCTGGAATTCATTAATCCAAGTAAAAATTTATCGGCCAATGGAATTATATACGCTGTATTTCCAATAAAAAGAGCGTTTTCTGAGTATGCCCATCTACTTTCTTTTGCAATATCTGGGAATACGATTTTTGGTTTGAAAAATTCCTTGTAATATGAGATTGAGTCTTGTATCTCAAACCACTTATAAGATCCTGGTTTTCTACCACCAGGAATTCCTGGAAATAAACGATCCTTATGTTTTTCAAGATGTGATTTTATTGCAGGAAATTGCTCAATATCTGTTCCTCGTCTTGGAAAAATTAAATACCTATTTCTGCTATGGATAAAATACTTCCGAATATCATCTCCATTTGCATAAGGGAAAATAATCTCCACAGACCTTGGATCAGCAGCAATTAATTCATGATGTTTGACTTCATCAATAACAAAAGCCTCATTGAAACCAGTCAAAATTCCTCGATAAATCTGGTCTTGTGTATATTCTCCGAGTGGTACTGAGTTTTGACGCATTTTTTCCAGAATCCTGTTGGTGATTATAGAGGCTAATGTCCAATTTTCAATTCCAAAGGAGGATTCCGGTAAGCACATTTCTGTCCTTCCAACCTCATTTACCAGAGAATGAAAATCAAGTGTTTTTATCTGGTTGAATCTGGTAGGTTGCTTTGAATTACTTTTCTCCAGAATATAAATCGCTGGGAATGTTGACGCTTCTTCAAAAACCCGTAATTCACCGAAGTCAATGATCCGATCAAGTTGAAATTGATGTAGGAAATTCCGGAGGTTTTTTCCATAGTTTGCTCGCATGAACTTATTGGATGTAATCATGCAAAAACGGCCATTTCTACGGAGCAGATTTAGTCCTTTTTCAAAGAAATAAACCAGTATATCTGCTGTTCCGGTGAAAACCCGATACTCATTTTGCAGAAAATTCTTTAGTGAACCTAGCTCTTCCTGCCTTATATACGGCGGATTCCCAATCACCACATCAAATCCCACAAAATCTCCGTCATCATTCAGCACTTCAGGGAATTCAAAGCGCCACTCGAAGGCGTTTTTGTAGATCTTATTGCTTTTGATCTCTTCAATTTCGGTTTCAAGCTTTTTAATTTTGATGGTAATTTCTTTGATCTTTTTATTCCACTCGTCTTTCTCTTTCTTTGACATTTCAAACAGGCTAGTCTGTTTTGTCAGGGTAAAGAGTTCACCGTTCAGCTTTTTGAGCAATAGTAACCGTTTGTCATTGGCAGCAACTTCGCTGACAAAGTCATTTTTGATCATATCTATAAGCCGTTCCATCTCCCGCTTCACCTCTTTGCTTTTGGCATTGCGGTATGTCATTACTGCCAGCCGGTACGATTCGATGGTCCATTTGCTCTTTTCGAGCGCTTTTTTCATGTCGGCATCAAGCGAATACCGGCTGATCAACGAATTCCCGCATTTTATATTGATGTCGATATTAGGAAGCGTTTCCAGAACCCCAAAGGATAGGTTAACATTCTCCCCTTCCCCGCGGTGGGGAAGGGGCTGGGGGAAGGGGTGGGGGCCGAGGTAATAAGCATTTTTTAAAAGTTCAATCCACAATCGTAGCCTACAGATCATGACGGACTTCGGATTGATATCCACACCAAAAAGACAATTCTCAATGATGGTTTGCTTTTCATGGAACAGGGTCTCCTGAATGCGCTGGCTTTCCCTGTCTTTATAATTATAAAAAAATATCTCATCTTCCTGCGTCAGGATCAGTTCATCGTTATCGATGGTCACATTATACCCTTTCAGCCGTTTTCCTTCTCTGTCCATCAAAATGGCAAGGTCATTCTTTATGGAAATGATCTCATTGAGCGCTGAAACCAGAAAATGCCCGGAACCTACTGCAGGGTCACAGATTTTTAAACTGTTGATGGTATCATTCGCTTCTTTGAGAGAGAGCCTTTCAAGTTTGTTATAGAGATCAGTAAAATCAGCACATTGCCAGTTGTATTTCTCATTGAATTTCTGAATGACCGCCCTGCGTATCGTTTCGCGGCACATGTACATCGTGATGAATTCGGGAGTAAAGAATGATCCATCCTTATATCCATTGATCTTTTCAAAGATCAGCCCCAGCACCGAGGCATTGATGAGGGTTTTATTCTGTTCCTGGATCTCCGCCGTGTTGTCGCTTGCAAAATCAAACGCATCCAGAAATTCAAACAGGTAGGGCAGGGTATTTCTTTTCCCGGAGATTCTTTTTCCGCTGCTATCCTTTAAAACAGTGGAGGAATGAACTGGAATTTCGAGTCGTCCCTTTAACTCTGTGATGACAAGGGTTTTCTTTTCAAGGTCGCTTTCTTCAAACAGCGAGCTGTTCAGGTAGGGAAGATTTCCAAATTTCTCTGTTACTGATCCGGTGCGATGGTCATAAGGAATCGCCAGGACTTCAAAAAAGAGTTCATTCAGTTCATCAAAATCCTTTACCCTTTCACAATTCAGGAAGGCGTAATCTTTATTTCCCTGGTGATACCTGACCAGTTGCCCTTCCAGTAATTTCAGGAATAAAATCCGGTTAAGCCATGTCAGACACAATTCCAGCCCGATACTAAACAATTGATCTTCATCGGTATCCCCAAATTGTTTAGGATTCTCAATAGCAGATAATTTATTCCTGGTCTTCAAGACATTGATGACATTTTCAAGCAAAGAACCCTCATTCCTGGTTTCAACTCTCTTTTGCTTTATCAGTTTTTTACCACCCTCCTTTGTTTCTTCAAGACCAATGATGTGCAATAGTTCATTGTAAAATTCTTTGTTCAGGGTATTGCTGTCATTTGCAAAGGGTTTTTTGAGTAAATGTTCCGGCGAAAGCGTTTTATACAGGTCAAGAAGCTTTGCATCGTCCGATTTATCTTCGTTTCTGATAATAGTTTCAAAACTTTTCAGGTTGAACCAGGTACAATTTAGACTGGTGAGTTCCTTTTCAATAAAAGGTTTGGCAATTTCCTGATAGAACCAGTCATTTAATTTCACTCCAAACAGTCCGTCATGCCAGTCCTTATATTGCTTAGTGAGTTTTTGATTTTCAAAGAAAAAACGTTCAAAATCGGCGCCGTCGAAGATATACCATTCAAGAATGTTGGTAACGATCAGGTGCTTGATCTCCTTGTTGTTATTGATGTAGCGTTCTTCCAGGTAATACTTCAGCAATTCGTGCAGGGCTTTTTCATTCGGTTTCTCTGCCGAGATCATCTCAGGTATATTACCTGGTCGTTTTACTTCAAATATAACACCGGCTGTGTCGGATGAAGATTTACCGTTATGAATTACGAGGTCAGCCCTGCCCTTGGTGTTTATTTCATTCAGGTTCCTGTACCAGGTATCTTTCAGGAAATCGGATACAATATTTTTTAGATGTTCTTCGCTTTCCTGTTCGTTGATCCTGTCAAACAGCCGTTTCAGGTTTGCTTTGAACAATTCAATCTGATCCCTTTTCAGGCTGGTTTTCCGAAAGGCGGGGTTAAGAGATGTGGAAGGCTTGAGAAGATTTAACCGCATGAATTGACTTTTTGTGAAAGGGAAGGTTAAAGTTACAAATCAAAGGTAATAAATGGATATTAATTTGAAAAACTTATGGATGTTCTAAAGCATCTGGTGGATTCAACCTGTATGTGCCACACTGTTTTTAAAATTAGTCAAATAAAATCCTTCACAAGGATTATTAGGTGAAATCCCCCAATGCTAGCGCGCCAGCTGGATCATATTTGACCCTTTGACTGCATCGCAAGCCACCTCGACAGAAACAGATCATAAACCTGATATTTCTCCTGATCCTTGAAGATCATCTCCTTATTGAGAAGTGCGGTCAGCGCAGTATTCACAGCACTTGCAGCGCCCAATTTATAGGCGGATATAAAGCCGGATGCATAGGGTTTTTCTACACCATCCTCTTTTGCAATTGCCTTAAGTAGCTTATACTGTGATTCGGTAAGCAGATTCCGGTAGTTAAAGAAAACAGCCTCCTTTTCTTTCAGAATTGATTGCAAAATATCACGGAGGAGTTCAGATGATATCGATCCTATATCATTCCCATAGATCATATTACAGACATACTGGATATAATATGTGTGATTCCGGCACCATTCTAAGAGAAATTCAATATCCTCTATTTTTATGATTCTGCCGGATTCAAGGAATTTCGCATGAATAAAGTTTTTGTACTTATCTTTTTGAATGGGAGATAATGTGAGTAGTTGAGTACTTTGGTAAAAGGGCCTGTTTTGGTTGAAAAACATGGCCTCTAAAATGTGTTTTCTGCTCCCGGAAAACAGGAATGATGCGTTGTTGGCAAATTGAATCTGACTTCTTAAAAGCGCTTCTACATTCTTTTCCGGATAACAAGAAATCTGCTGAAATTCATCGAACGCAACAACAACCCTTTTCCCTTCGGCTTTTATATATTCGAAAATCTTCTCTATGGATGTGACTGCCTGCCGGTCATTATTGATTTGAAATCCTACTGACGGCATACCGGTCAAGGGATCAAAGGAAATTTCAGGATGTAATAAGGAAAAAGCTGAGGTTACTTTTTTAATCGCTTTTTCGACCGGTGAATCGAGATTCCACAATAATGTTTTCCCAAAAGCATTTATAAATTCTTTTAAACTTGTGGTGGGCATCAGGTCAATATAAAAGAGTGAAAATTCCTTCTCTTTTGCCAATTGATGAAATACATGCTGAATCAATGCTGTCTTGCCCATCCGGCGGATGGATACCAACGTTAGGTTACGGTTGTTTTTCAGGGCATTAATAATCGTTTCTGATTCTTCCTCCCGGTCACAGAAATAATCAGGACCAACATATCCCGAAATGACAAATGGATTTTTTGTCGTCATAGAATTACGTATTTTGCGTTACGCAATTTACGAAAATTTTGGATGATACTTCTGAGTTTAGGGGAAATAATTTTTTCGAACGCGGTGAAGAAAAAATTGTTAGTCGAATTGATCCCAATGAACGAAGTGAAATCGGGATCCTGGTCAAATTTCCTGGTCTAATTTCTCAGACCACCTCATTCCTGGAATACTATCTTGGAATTCGAGGATGATGAACTGCCGTATTTATGACCAGAATATATGGTGGTGTGAGAAGCATACCCCATCGGTTAAACCTGGTGGGATCGTCTACTCGATTATACGACATACCCCTAACTCAACAATTGTCCGAGTTCATTAACCCAAGCATAATATCGTCGAATCCTCTCCCTTTGAGCTGAGTAATCTGCAGGAGCATGATGCGCGTCATCTGTGGTTTCGTAGGTTTGGATAATTTTATCTACCAATCCTGCATTAACACCGCATTCCAGTAACATTTTCCTCACCTTTGTAGAATTTAGAGCATGAGGGCTTTTCTGAATCCCTGTCTTCTTGATGTATAGTTCGGAGGTGAGTTCGGCAACGACGATCCGGATCTCTTCCTCCGCTTGCTGTAGCTTGACACTCCCCGCATTGGGGTCTTTCACAATTGCGTCCACTTCCTTTAACCGCTCTTTCCATTTTTCCCAAGGGACCTCCGAAAAACAAGGTCCTGCCTTTGTGTAACCTGTGATTTCGTAAAACCAGCCATTCAGAGTGCGACATCCAGGACGCACCTGTTCCATCCATCTTCGATTATGCGACAAAAGGATCACTTGCTTGCCACCCTCAACCAACTTCCGTATCACCTCGATAAATTGAATTTCGTGCTCGGCATCCCATGACTGTATTGGGTCATCAATAATCAAGAACTCGAATGGGGAGTTACCCTTCAGATTGGTCGCAATACTCACGCATAGGCCCAATGCATTCAATTTTGATTCGCTGAGAGAGGATACTGCGCTGGCCAAATCCTTACCATAGGACGTAGCCTTGATTTGAACGCGACGGGCTTTTAGCTCACCTTTTGTGGTACGTTCCATGCCAAATCCATCAAAATGAACATCAGGATCACCCACCGTTTTGACTTGGCTATACCATCCCATGACCTCTGACGTAAGTTCGACCGATATCGCATTAAACACTTTGTTTGCAACATATTGATCCACGGCTTTTCGCAAATCTTTGAGACCATCCAGAATACCATCAATCTCGAAATTCTTCTCAATATCCTGCCGTTGCTCGAGAAGATCAACAAGAACACTAATATCTTCGGTTCCAGCTAAAGTGTCTAATTCGTGCTTCAGAATTTGGTCGGCATCGAACATTGTGGATACATTGTTTGAGATTACTTGAACAAACGAATGGGCAATAGCAATATGACCTACTAGAACATCTCCGAGAACTTTCATCAAAGTAGTGTCTTCTTTAAATTCGTTGATTGATGTTTCAACCTTATTTAACGCTGCATTGATTTCAGTGAACGATGCATCCAGTTTCAGCTTGGCAGGCGATAATTGGGAAAAGACTGCCTCAACTGCATTGAAGAGTACTTGATGTTTGGGCACGAGAATCGTTTTGAGCTGTCCTAGAGAAGGCTCCAGTGCTAAAAGAGGCGCGACCTTCCCAATGTGGTGGTTCTGATATGCGCTGAGGCGGTTTCTCAACTCCTTCAGAGATTTCAGGACATCGCTGCGCTGCTTTTCCAATGCCGCGTTGAGTTCCCTCTCTCTGGCAAGATTCTTATGCTCGTCACGGATATGTTGCAAGAGCACATCGTTGACCGGCTGGCCGCAGAATGGGCACTTTCTTGGTGTCTCATCTAAGAATTTGACGCCCAAATCGAGGAACTGGGCACGATTGATAACATGCTGAACGGTAGCCAGTGTGATTAGATCCATATACTTCTTGAAACAGGCAGTAGTGACACAGCTAAGGAAAAACTCTTCATCGTTAGAGTCGATCTGTGTCTCATTCACTGAGTAGTCCGAGAGAGCGATGCGTCCTTTAAAGATTTTCCCTACCGCATCCTCTCGAATCTTTAAAAGCTGTGAAAAAATAGACTCCTCCTCCGTCCCCGGTGAAACCCTTTGCCTGCATTCAACCATGATAGCTTCATAGGTTTCAGCCAGATTTTTCTTTCCTTTTTTGAAAGATTTGGCAATCGAGGATAGAGACACCTGGCTTACAAGGCGAGTTTCGAGAGCGTTAATATCCCTCAGAAGTTGCTTAACTTCGGCAGGAATCGCAGCATCAGGTTTTGTACATAACGACACAAAATTCCGTTGAATTCGATCGAGATCTTCCAATCCAAGTAGACGCGCGAAACCCTGAAAGCGCTCGTCCGGTTTCACAAGAAGCAGATACTTGAGAGCATGTTGGAGAATGAACGGTCTTGGAGCTGCGGAGAGCTCATGGGCAAACGGCCATTCTTCAACCTCACGCCCGTCAACAAATCTCTTGATGGCGTCGCCCTCTACTAATTCTCCTCGGAATTCAATCTCGGACGACCCATCCACGCAAATTGCTCTCACGAAAGGCGTTAGGGACTCAGTTAAATGGCAGTTACGATACGAACCTCTATATTCATCTTTGGAGTCGGCCTTCTCAACTTTCGAAGTTATTCCATACAGTAGCCACTCGAACGCCTCTGAGATGCTGGTTTTTCCATAGCTATTTGGTGCGTAAATCAAGGTCAGTCGGTTGTGAAAGTTTATAGTCTTTTCTTCGTTGAAACCTCGAAAGCCTTGAATGCTTATGCTCTTAATCTTCATGGTGCAGAACCTCCAAGAGTGTTTTCGCAAGCTCGGACTCCATAGACTGAACTGGGTCATCACCCCGATAGGCCTGAATCAGTCGCCTGTGCATGGGATCTGAGAGTTCTCTTTGTAACGCGTCCAAGAATTCCTCGCGACGAGAATTCTGTGAGGATACTTCTTCCATCATCCGTCCTCCTTCTTGTGTGGATTAAACTTCATGTCGCATAACGTTTAAGTGCAAATGGCAGTCTGGATTATTATGACCAGTAATTTAAACCTTATTACTTCTAATGTGTTATAAATTTTAAGAATCTTTTCCCTAAATCTGTCGTTCTTTGTGCTAAAAGTCCGCTACCTGTCATCATTGCCTCTAAATCACCTGAGTTATGTAAACCTGCTCTTTTTAAATCTGACCAAATTAAGTTTAATAATTCGTTCTGTCCCCTTAACGTCGGAAAAGCTTCAGTTACCACTTCTATCAAACCCGCCGACGAATAGTTTGGTAGCGTTTTATTATTGTTTTTAAACCATTCTGTTGGATTATCAAAAAGATATAGGATTTTTATATGCCAGGTTGTGAAACTGTCTATGAGATTTAAAAAGATTTGACTCATTGTAAAGTCTGGTGCATCGCATAAGGCAGTATTTATTATCGCATTTCGAAATGCTAAAATTTTCTCTTCATCACTTGTTTTTAATGCAAAACTTGTCGCTTGAAGTACGGTGTCAATAAATTGTTGGTTCTCAGTCAGGCTTTGGATATCAATTCGCTTAACTTCTTCAAGGTCCTTTAGTTTTTGTCCGATTTCAGTCATCCATTTTGCTCTTCGCTTTTCAAGTGGGGGAGCAACGATTAGTCCAAGTAGTTCTGATGCGGCAGCACCAACAATGGGAATAGATCCAATTGCTGCTTTAGCTGTTGTGTAGGCTATGTCTTTTGAAGTGATTTTATTTATATCTGTCATAAATCGATGAATTCAAAATCTTGGAACTATTGAGCACAACTATTTAGGATTTTATCTGCAAATTACGGAAAAAATAAGTATTAAAGACAGATCTATGTTATTTGCAGATAAAGGTATATTCAACTTGTAAGTTCAACACTGTCTTCATAAATTTTCCCTTATAACCACCTCAACCGCGCCTGTTCCATATTTATCATAAGGAGCATCCCTGTATTCCAGGCTCTCATTATAGTCTTTCAGATAATCCTGTACCTTGGCTTTCAATGTGCCATTGCCTATGCCATGGATGAAATAGATTTTATTATAATGGTTTTCAATGGCACTTTCGAGGCATCTGATAAAATAATCGGTCTGAATTTTTAGGATTTCATGATTTTTAAGGTGGGAATAGTCCCCCTTGCTGGTACGCCTCTGTGACGCGAGCTAAAGAGTTACTATCTTGATTAGGCGATTGCCGATTGCCGATGGCCGATTGAGCGAAAGTACGGAGAAAAGGTTGACCGAAACCTTAGTAATCAAATAAGGCTTTCAAGTATTTCTCAACCATTTGCTGACAGTGAAAACAAACAGCAGCAGGAGCCAATATTTCAGGTACTGTCATCCTTTCGATGACCAGTTTATCTTCTTTGGCCTTTTCAATCCACTGCTTTACAAATTCCTTCTTATCAAATATCATATCAGTATACCTTCTTTTGCTACCTCTTTAATGATATGACCATTCAAATTTTTATGAGCTTCAAACTCTGATTCAGATTGGATGAGTATATCAGCAGGTATTTTCAGTTTGGCAAGGGCTTGTCGTAATGATGCCTGAAAATTCAGTTTAACCTTTGTCTCATAATTAATGGGTACGATAATGACCAGATCATAATCGCTTTTTTCATCATAGTTGTCTTTTGCCCTGGAGCCAAATAAGATGATTTTGCAATCCGGGAAAAAGCTTAAAATGCTCTTCTTGATCTTAATCAATTTATCATCTTGTGGAATCATAAGCTAAATTATACTCCAAAATTACAACAATCAAACTTAATGTTAGAATGAAATACGACAAAAGATTATTTGGTAGCTTCAATCCATAAGTGCAACACTGTTTTATAAATTTTCCCTGATGACCACCTCAACCGCACCTGTTCCATATTTATCATAAGGTGCATCCCTGTATTCCAGGCTCTCATTATAGTCTTTCAGATATTCCTGCACCCTGGCTTTCAATGTGCCATTGCCGACACCATATATGAAGTAGATTTTATTATAATGGCTTTCAATGGCGCTTTCGAGGCATCTGATAAAATATTCGGTCTGGATTTTTAGGATTTCATGATTTTTAAGGTGGGAATAATCATCAACCAATGCGGATATATGCAGGTCAACTTCAGCGGTGCGCGCTGCTATGCGGTGTTTATCTATCAGGCTTTCCGGCATTACTGGTGCAGAAGATATATCCTTCTGGGAAATTTTCGGAGCAGAATCTGCCTCTTTTTTTTCTTCAGGAGGAACTATTGGTGTTTCGGTCAGCAGGGATAATCTAATGATGACCGCCCTTTCGGAAAGAAACGACGACTCGGTGTAATGAACTTCTTTGTAAAATTTCGCCGGTTTTATCCTGTATGTTGCACTGACAGGTTCAAGGACTGACACATGCCGGTCCTTATGAAAAAGAAATTGGACAACCCCTTCAGACCAATGTTCAATATCTTCCCGTTTAATAGTCTCCAGCAAACATTTGGATCTTTCGGTTATGACATCATAATCGATGCCTGCCCATGATCCGCTTTGCTCTTTCAGAAAGTAGCTGTACAGTATTTCGAAATCAGTATAATTTATCACATAAATATCCAATAATCCGGTCAAAAGCCATTTCTGATCATGTGGAACAAATGCCAGGTAGAGGCCAGGCTGAAAATCGGGCTTGGACGGATATTTTACCAGAGCCGTGATTCGGTTATAATAATCCATATCCGCAGCGCTATCCGCCTTTTTAGGCGGTGTCACTGCAGAAAATCCACCATAGTAACCAGCCAAAGGATCATCATCTTCAATTTTTACCAGTTCACTGGCCATAGTGGGTATATCAAAACCATCTTCGATGGCCACATGGACCATGTTGCTGCTGATGACTTTGGATACGATGCCGCCGCCACTCTGGTTCAGAAACTTAACCTTATCCCCAATTTTTAGTTTCATCCCGATTTTTTTTGACAAAAATAACATAATTTTACCTGATCGGCGTTTATATGTAAGCAAACCACCTCACCCCCTTCACCCCCTCTCCCACGGGAGAGAGCCTGTCCCGCTGAAAAGCGGGAGGAACGGGGGGTGAGGCCAATAACTCAGAAAATGATTAAAATTAAACTTCCTTATTACCTCTATCTCCTTCTTTTCGGCTTTCTGTTCCTCCAGTCGTGCAAGAAGGATGAAATTACCGGCTCCGGCAAAATGGTATTGACCTTTGCACATTTTGTGGATGATGCCCCATTACAAATTGATACCATGAAATATACCAATGCTGCAGGTAATCATTATATGGTGACAGAGGTACAGTATTTTATTTCGGACATCACATTACACATGGCCGACGGTAATGACTTTCTTCTGGACGGGACAGAAGGAATACATTATGTGGATAATGATATTCCTTCCACTATGACATGGAATACTGAAAAGGACATCCCGGAAGGTTTTTGTAATTCGGTGTCATTCACTTTTGGCATCGATTCAGTGAAAAATCAGTCAAATATGTTTGTAAATCCGCCTGAACGGGATATGTTCTGGCCCGAAGTGCTTGGGGGTGGATACCATTATATGAAGATGAACGGAAAATGGCGCAATGATACAATGTCTGACAATAGTATGTTCATGTTGCATTTAGGTATTGGCCAGATCTATGACAATGACACCATTATTGGATTTGTTCACAACGCTTTTCGTGTCGACCTGCCGGGATCAGCCTTTAAGATAAACGACGGATCAACGACAGAAATCCAGATTATCATGAATATCGAAAACTGGTTCCAAAATCCGTATATCTTTGATTTTGCAGTTTATGGTGAGAATCTCATGCAGAACCAGGAAGGGATGCATATGGCATGCATGAATGGAAAGGAAGATGTATTCAGCATAGTACATATTATTAGTGAAAAATGAAAATTGAAAAATTAAAAATGACAATTAGTTAAATGGCCCCGGACTTCAGTCCGGGGTATCAGGCAACAAATAAAATTTGGGCTTAAGCCCGAAACAAAGGCATCGAATTAGATAGTGTCGTAAATAAGGTCTTGGACTAAAGTCCGGTTTGGTGTTGTTTTTCTGACCCCGAGCTAAAGCACGGGGTAATTCAAATCATGCATACTAGACCCAAGTTTGCGTTATTGTGATGGCCCATAGAAGTGAAAAATGAAAATTGCATATCAGAAATGGCTCAATTGCTAGCGCGCGTCTTTGACGCGTGTAAAAGAGTAGCGCGTTTCAAACGCGCTGAAACCGGGCACTCGTTCGGAAACGAGCGCCAGCTGGAGAAGTATGTGTTGTTGATGTTTTTGATCATTTCAATTTCCTTTTTTTCCTGTAACAGGGATGATGTTCCAGAACCATATCACCCCACGCCCTATCAAATTAGTATTCCAAAATTTTTCCCTTCCGAGCTGAATATTCCGGATGATAATCCGATGACTGTTGAAGGTGTTGAACTCGGCAGGTACCTGTTTTATGATGGACGGCTGTCGGGAAGGACCAATCCGGACTCACTCATGTCGTGCTCCACATGTCATCTTCAGGAAAATTCGTTCGAATGCGGTATTAACCATCCGGTCTTCGTTAATGGTCATCCCCATGGTATTACCGGAACGCCAACTCCACATGTCATGCTGCCCCTCATAAACCTAGTATGGAATAACACCGGATATTTATGGAATGGACTTGTAAGCAAGGATAATCCCCAGCCTGATTTCAGGACGCTGGAAGATATTGTCAGGATGGGCATTGTCGCGAAACATGAAATGGATAGCGATACAACAAGGGTTAAGGCCATGTTTCAAAATTTACCGGGATACCCGGAACTCTTCAAAAAGGCCTTCGGTTCAGAGGTAGTAACATTCGACCGCATTAGCAAGGCGATAGCACAGTTCATCCGCACGCTGATATCTTCCGGGTCAAAGTTTGACAGGT
Organism: Bacteroidota bacterium; assembly: GCA_026391695.1. NCBI lineage: Bacteria > Pseudomonadati > Bacteroidota > Bacteroidota bacterium. Next base: position 18,364 of record JAPLDP010000022.1, on the reverse strand, counting down.
ACATGAGAGGGGAGGAGCAGCTGACGGAGCCGGAACTGAGCGGGTATGTTCTGTTTACAACGGAGTATGGCGGTGACTGCTTTCACTGCCACGGAGGCTCCGGTAATCCATTGTTTACGACCAACCTGTTCTATAATAACGGCAAGGATTCAATCTTTACAGGACCCCATGAAGACACACGCGACCGCTATCATGTGACCGGCAATACAGCGGATATGGGTGCGTACAAGGCGACAACGCTGCGAAATATCGCCCTCACCGGACCATATATGCACGATGGAAGGTTTGCCACATTGGATGAAGTGATTAATTTTTATTCCGATAGTGTAGTCTGGTCGCCATATATAAATCCCCTGATGCACCATGTGAGCACCGGTGGTGCCCGCTTGACGCCGGCCGAAAAAGCTGACCTGAAAGCATTTCTTCTGACACTGACCGATAATTCTTTTCTTTCTAATCCGGATTTCAGCAGGCCTGATGTTTTTCCGGATGGAACCCATCAATGATCAGTAGGATCTATTCACTTATCATTTTGGTACCACTCCCAAATTATATAATGTAAATGCCCATGTATCTGTCACCTCATCGATGAGCTTGGCAGTGGGGGTTCCGGCACCATGCCCGGCACGCGTTTCAATCCGGATGAGAACAGGATTGTCTCCCTTGTTCTTAGCCTGCAGGGCAGCCGCAAATTTGAAAGAGTGCGCCGGCACCACACGGTCATCATGATCGGCAGTGGTGATCAATGTGGCCGGGTAATTCACACCCTCTTTAATAGTATGGAGGGGTGAATAACCATACAGGTAGTTGAACATGGCAGTATCATCCTCGCTGGTTCCATAGTCACTGGCCCACGCCCAGCCGATGGTAAACTTGTGGTAGCGCAACATGTCCATAACGCCAACAGCCGGAAGAGCCACTTTAAAGAGATCTGGACGCTGTATCATGCAGGCACCTACCAGCAGCCCGCCATTGGAACCACCTGATATGGCAATTTTGGATGGATTGCTGTACTTTTCTTTTATAAGGTATTCTGCTGCAGCAATAAAATCATCAAAGACATTCTGCTTTTGCAGTTTTGTTCCGGCTTTGTGCCATTCCTCACCATATTCTCCTCCGCCCCTGATATTCGGCATGGCATACACGCCACCGTTCTCAAGAAATATCAGGCGGCTGATGCTGAAATATGGCGTCATGCTGATATTAAATCCGCCATAACCATATAGAAACACAGGATTTTTGCCATCCAGTTTTAAATCCTTCTTATGAACAATAAACATGGGCACATTTGTTCCATCCTTGCTCTGGTAAAAGATCTGTTTGGTGACGTAGTCGTCAGGATTAAAATCGATGTCAGACTTATAATAGATCTCCGATCTGTTTTGCGGGACATTATATTTATAAACCGTTGCAGGGAATGTAAAGGAGGTATAAAGATAAAAGGCGATATCATCCTCAATTCTTCCACTGAAGCCGGCTAATGTTCCCAATCCCGGTAAGGTCAGCTCTCCTTCCTGTGTACCCTTTGTATCATAAATGTAGGCTTTGCTTTGAGCATCTTTCATGTATTGAGCGATAACCTTTCCGCCGGCCAGAGTGACACCATCCAGCACTTCTGTCTTTTCAGGAATGATGGCTTTCCAATCGTTGATTGCAGGATTTTTCAGATCGACCAGCATCAATTTATACCTGGGAGCGCTATCGTTGGTCCTGATGATGAGTTCATCGCCCATATTATCCACAACGCCATATTCAAATTCAAAACCCGGGGCTAGCTGGATAAATTCACCATCCTTTTTACCTAAATCTTTATAATAGAGTGCATTTCCCTGTGTCGATTCGGATTCATAAAGGAGAAGAAAACGCTCATCCTCAGTCGTAGCAGCGCCATACATACGCATCGGATTTTCCTTGTTTTCATATATCAGGACATCTGTACTCTGCGGTGTGCCGAGCTTATGATAATAGACTTTTTGATTTTCATTTTTTGAGGATAATTCCGATTCACCTTTGGGTTCCGTGTAACGGCTATAATAAAAGCCATCATCCTTCCATGCCATGCCCGAAAATTTGACCCACAGGAGCTCGTCGGCAAGCTTTTCTTTTGTGTCAATGTCCATGACGTAGATCTTGTTCCAGTCCGAACCTGCTTCAGCAGTGGCATAGGCAAGATATTTCCCGTCCTTGGAAATAGCCAGGCCGGCCAGAGCTATCGTGCCATCCTGGGAGAACTTGTTGGGATCAAGCAAAATACTTGGCTCACCACCAAGGCTGTCCTGGATATAATAAATGCTCTGGTTCTGTAATCCATCATTTTTTGAAAAGAAATAATGGCTGCCTTTCCTGAAAGGCACACCATATTTGGGGTAATTCCATAAGCTGGTAATCCTTTCCCTGAGCTTATCCCGAAAAGGTATCTTATCAAGATATGCAAAGGTGACTTTGTTTTCTTCCTCTACCCACTGGGCTGTTTCCTTTGTTGTGTCATTTTCCAGCCAACGGTAAGGATCAGGAACTGTAACACCAAAGTAGGTGTTAGTGATGGTATCCGCCTTTGTTAGCGGATAGTCAATCTTTTGTTTTTTCATACAACTGAACATGATGACAATGCCTGTTAATAATAAACAATAAATGATTTTCTTCATGACTTTAAATTTTTTGTGTGAATGAATTAATTAAACATGGCAGGTTTGTATTTTGAGAATTTGATGTAATTTTAACTTTCCAGGAAAACGAACCTATTCATCAAAAACAAGGCTATGGCAAGACCCGTCAAATCAGTAATCCTTTATAAGAGTGATGTCGTGATCGAAGATCTTAATGCCGAATCGCTGGATGTTATTGGCTACAAATATAATGAAGCGGTTTATGACAGGCAAGGAAATATTCTGAAGGAAATTAAATTTAACAGGACTGAAGAGGTTGATGAAAAAACCGAGAACCGGTATGATGAAAATGGTTTTCTCATCGAGGCAATTTTATATATGGATGACGAGGAAATTGCAGAGCATAAGACCTTTGAAAGGGATGCAAACGGAGTCATCAGGAAAGAGTTCCGGCATTACCAGGACAAGACCATGGATACCATTTTTTACCATTATGATGAAGACGGGCATCTGATTAAAAAACAGGCTGATGACCCTGTTGATTCCCCAGAGGGAATGGAGATATTTTCATATGATAAGGGTAAACTGGTCGACCACCAGATACTGGATGCTGACGAAAGCCTCATATCGGAAAGGGAATACGCCTATAATGATATGGGTCAGTTAATGGAAATTACCGAACATTATCCCGACGATTTTCACAGGCATACAATAGTTCAAAAATTTGATGAGGCCGGAAAAAGGGTCAAGACATTACGTTATAACGGGAAGGATCAGCTCATCGAAAAAATGACCTATGAATGGGATGAAACGGATCGTGTAAAACGGATCATTGAAGAAACACCGTATGGTGTAAACACGACACATCATTCGTATGACCAGGCTGGAAATATCATTCTGCAGGAAGAATATAATGATGATGATGAATTGCTGAACAGGGTGGAAAGGACATACAATGAGGATAACCGGTTGACCGAATCACACGTGTTCATTGACGGCCAGGGAAAAGGAATGAGTCAGAATTATTTTATCAGGTACGAGTACGAGTATTTTGAGGATGAAGCTGAATAGATCAAAAATCAAAATTGAAAAATTAAAGATACAAATCAAATATAAAAAACAGGAATTTCTGTTTTTTATATTATTAATTCAATCGGAATTTGTTTAATAATAGATTGGTAATTAATTATTTATAATGATTCGAATAATTTCTTTTTAATTTTTAATATATGTTTTTTTACATTTTTATTTTTGATTTTTAATTTAATATTATGAGGAGGTTTTACTGTCTGACCTTTTTAATATTACTCTTGCCGTTGTTTTCACTTGGGCAGGCTGATACCGTAATGATTTGCATAGGCGAACAGGCCACACTGAACAGTTATCCACCGGGATTATTTTATTCATGGGAGTCTTCAACCGGAACTATGAATGATACCCTTCCCAGTCTTGTGGTATCGCCTGCAGTGACAACAAGATATATCCGATATACATGGGTGCCCGATACCACACGCGAACTTATCACTAATGGAAATTTTGAAGCCGGCGATACGGCATTCACCAGTGCATATCAATATCGGACCGATGATTTAACCTCCGAGGCAACTTACACTGTATCAAATAATCCCTCATTTTTTCATCACGACTGGTCACCCTGTGTCGATCATACTTCAGGTAACGGGATGATGATGATTGTAAATGGTGACAGTGCTGGTTATACGTCTGTTTGGAGTGAGACAGTTTCCAATGTCGAGCCCGGTGCTACATACGCTTTTTCTGCCTGGCTGCAAAATGTTCTCAAATATGAAACTGATCCTTTGAGGTGGCCCTTATTACAGTTTTCAATTAATGGTTCACCCTTAGGTGATTTAATGCAGACTACCAATGATAATTGTCAATGGATGCAGTTTTATATCCTTTGGCCTTCCGGCACAAATACAACGGCTACCATCAGCATTGTAAACCGTCACCTTGAACCTAAGGGCAATGACTTTGCCCTCGATGATATCTCGTTTACACCGCTTATTGCCATCAAAGATACATTTGTGGTCATCGTAAATCCATATCCTGTGGTTAACCTTGACCCTAAAATGGTTGTGCCCTATGATGGCAGTATCACCCTGGATGCACAAAATCCCGGTGCAAATTATTCCTGGTCTACCGGCGAAACTTCTCAGACTATTACTATCAACAACATCACCCAGAACATGACCATCAATGTGACCGTTGATCAGGCGGGTTGTCAGTCGTCGGATGAAATATTTATTGGTGTGGAATGCACTGAGATACTTGTACCTAATGTTTTTGCACCTGATAAACCACCGGATAATGAAATAAAAGTTTTTGGCGCCGGTATCGACAATCTTGATTTTATGATTTTCAACCGCCAGGGTGAAATGGTCTTCAGGACTAAGGATCAGGGCATAGGATGGGATGGTACCTATAAAGGTATCGATCAGCCTATGGATGTTTATATGTATTATTTAAAAGCGCAATGTCTGTCTGGGGGCACAATTGAAAAAAAGGGCGACATCACCCTCATCCGATAAAACGTCACTTATGAAAAGACTCATAGCCTTCATACTAATAATGTTGTTGGTCATATCGGTGCAAAGCCAGGATATTCATTTTTCGCAGTTTTGGGCTAATCCGTTACTGTTAAATCCGGCATTCTCAGGCAACTCCGGATGTCGTATTTTCGCCGGCATCGATTACAGGTCACAGGGTAGCAGTATCAGCACTCCCTATGTCACCCAGTCGGCTGTGATTGACGGGCGAATATGGCCCTCATTTACCAGGAACAGCTGGTTTGGCCTTGGAATTACGTTTTATTCTGACAAAGCCGGGGAGGTGGAACTAAAAACCACCCATGCCATGGGATATTTCGCTTATACCATGAGCTTCAATAAGCGAAAGACGTTTCTGGCCAGTTTAGGCTTTGGAGTGGGACGCGTGACAAAAAATATCAATCCAGATAAGTTTTTAACGCCCTCAAATACCATAAATATCATCAACGGTCAACCACCCGGTCCCTCTAACATTCTGCAAAGAGCCTCGGCGAGTTATACGGATTTCAATGCCGGTGTGCTGGTTAACTTCAAATTATCTTACGGGACAAAGGTAATTGCAGGATCAAGCCTGCGTCATATCAATAATCCGGTTGTCACGTTCCTTGATAATTCATCAAGCCGGCTGGACTGGAACTGGGTTTTCCATGGTCTGGCTCTGCATTCGTTGAATGAAATCATGGATATAAATCCTGGATTCCTGCTATCACTCATGGCATCCTCAAAGGAGATCATTGTCGGTAGCAATCTGAATTACCATTTAATGGATATAAAGCTTATCGGAGGATTATGGGTTCGAATCTCCGGAGATATCATACCCCTCGCAGGAATTGATTATAATGGGCTGATTTTTATGTGCAGTTATGATGCCAACATATCCCGGCTGAATCCTGCATCCGGATTCAAAGGCGGATACGAATTCTCTCTGGTCAAGACATTTGGCTGCAGTGAGCAGAGGCACAAAAGGTTTGATCCATGCAGAAACCTGGAATACGTTGATACTATTGAAAAGTGAAAATGTAAAACCTAAAATTTGCAAGTTAAATTTTAAATTTTACATATACTTTTTTCGATTTACAATTACCTTCGTCTTCCATCTTCCTGTGAGATAATAGGAATAAGATAATCCCAATCCAAGAAGCCATGCAACAGGAATGCCCCACCAGATGCCGGTAACCCCTGTTCCCCGGCTCAGCCAGTAGGAAACGGGAATTCGCACTATCCACAGGACAAAGAGGGTGATGAACATGGGTATAAGCGTGTCGCCAGCACCGCGCATTACTCCCCCCACCACAAACATCGTTGAGAAAACAATATAAAACGAACTCACAATCAGGAGATATGTTTCACCGATTTCGATTACCTGTGCATCAGAGGTAAACAGAGTCATCAGAGGATGCCGGAATATGGTGATAAGTAAGGTCATGAAGAGCGATATGGCGGCTGACATCAGAATAGTGGCATGAAAGCCCTTTTTGACCCTGTCGATCCTGTTGGCACCCAGGTTCTGTCCGACAAAAGTAGCCAAAGCCATAGCCAGGTTCATGGCAGGCAGCGATGCGAAAGAATCAATTCTCACAGCCACACTGTATGCCGCACTCGCATTGGTGCCAAAAGGATTGACGATCCAGAACATCGCCATCATGCTTAAAGCTACAAAAGCCTGTTGAAATCCTACAGGAAAGCCTATGTTGAAACTTTTTTTAAAGATAGCCCTGTCAAATTCCATTTTCCGGATGGAGAATCTTATAAGCTCATGAGTCCTGTTCAGATAGAGGATTGCCGCTATAAATACACCACCCTGCGAGATAACGGTAGATATGGCCACACCGGCGATTCCCCATTTGAAAACAAGTACAAAAATCAGATCGAAAATGATGTTCGTGATAGTGGCAAGTACCAGGAAATAAAGAGGTGTCCTTGAATCGCCGAGGCCTCTGAGTATGGCACTCGTAGCATTAAATCCAAAAAAGAAGATCATCCCGGTAAAATAGATATTCAGATATAATTTTGCCTGGGGCAGAACATCTTCAGGCAGTTTTATCAGTTTGAAAATAGGTTCGCTCAGTGCGATACCCAAAATGGTGATAATGATTGATGCAATGAAAATGAAAATATATAGTGTGTCAATCGTTCGCCGTACATTCCGGAGGTCTTTTGCCCCGAAATATTGCGCAATGACAATAGTTGCGCCGGTGGCAATGCCAATAGCCAGTGAAATAAGTGAAAATATGATTGGGAATGATGCCCCCACAGCAGCCAGTGCCTGTTTTCCGATGAACTTGCCAACAACAATGGCGTTAATGATGTTATACATTTGCTGGAAGATATTTCCAAGCAACATCGGAACTGTAAAGTTCAGAATCAGTTTGCCCTCATTTCCCGTTGTGAGATCTTTCATTCAGAATACCACAAATCAGTTAAACATAACAATACAAAATTGGCTTAAATTTCGGTATGGTGAAAATTTTGAGATTTTTGATACGGATAAAGAGGTACGGAATCTTCGCCCAGTGGGTGCCCCGCCTGCAAACCCTAAGGCGATTACTTTTCTTTGCTTTCATTGTGTGGCAGACAAAGAAAGAAGAAGAAAGATAATCTGAAAAGTTTGCTATAAAGTTTAGTAATTTTTCATACTTTTGATGGTTATTCACTTTATTATTAATCCTAAAAATTTATTAATTCATGAAGCTAAAAACCTTGTCAATGTCATTAATTGTAATAATTATGGCACTATTTGTATTTTCTGGTTGCAATCAACAGCCAAAGATTGTGAAAGCCCCGCTTATTCCGCTGGAAGATTTCTTTAAAAATCCTGAGAAATCCAGTTATAAGATTTCTCCGGGAGGGACCTATTTTTCATTTAAAGCACCCTACGAGAAGCGCATGAATATCTTTGTTCAGAAGATTGGTGCCGATTCAGCTATTAGGCTGACCAGTGAAACCGACCGTGATATTGCCGGTTATTTCTGGGCTAATGATAATTATATTCTCTACCTGAAAGATCAGGGCGGTGATGAAAATTTCAGGTTATATGGCGTTAACGCCGATGGCTCAAATCTGACCTGTTATACTCCCTTTGAGGGCGTCAGGACACAGATCATCGATGACTTGCCTGAGTTTCCTGATGATGTGATCATCGGCATGAACAAAAGAGATCCTCAGGTTTTTGATCCTTACCGTTTGAATGTCAAGACAGGCCAAATGAAACAACTGGCCGAGAATCCCGGTAACATCCAGCAATGGATTTTTGACCATGAAGCTAAACTGCGTGCCGCCATTGCTATAGTGGATGGTGTCAATAACCAGGTTCTCTATCGTGAAACAGAAAAGGACGAATTTAAACCTATCCTGACCACCAGCTTTAAAGAAACTATGGCTCCGGTCATGTTTACTTTCGATAATAAGAATGTGTTTGCCTTGTCAAATCTCGGACGCGATATGCTGGCTGTAATCGTTTTCGACATAAAAAACGGGAAAGAGGTTGAGGTACTCTATGAGAATCCTGGCTATGACCTCGATGGTGTGCAATACTCCAAGAAAAGAAAAGTGCTTACCTATGTCACTTATGAATCGGATAAAACACAGCGGCATTACTTTGATGAAGAATCCAGGAATATGATGCAAAATCTTGAAAAGAAGCTGGCCGGATATGAATTCGCTGTTTCATCGGAAACAGATAATGAAGATAGGTTTATGATCCGCACATATAGCGACCGTTCGTTAGGCACTTACTATGTCTATGACAAGAATACCGACGCATTGAGCAAAATTGTCGATGTAAGCCCCTGGATCAACGAAAATGAAATGTCGACCGAGTTTCCGGTTCAATATACAAGCCGCGACGGATTGACCATTAATGCCTATCTGACCCTTCCCAAGGGGTATACGCTGGAAAATGCTAAAAATCTTCCCACTGTTATTAATCCTCATGGAGGTCCATGGGCGCGTGACTATTGGGGATTTAATCCGGAAGTCCAGTTCCTTGCCAACAGGGGATATGCTGTCTTTCAGATGAATTTCAGGGGCTCAACCGGCTATGGAAAGAAATTCTGGGAGGCTGGTTTTAAAAAGTGGGGACTGGAAATGCAGAATGATATCACTGACGGTACAAAATGGTTGATGGATAAAGGTATTGCTGATAAGAGCAGGATAGCCATTTATGGAGGAAGTTATGGTGGATACGCCACCCTGATGGGTATTGTCAAAGAACCTGATCTTTATACTGCAGCAGTGGATTATGTTGGCGTTTCAAACCTCTTTACATTTATGAAGACTATACCACCATACTGGAAACCATATCTTGATATGTTTTATGAAATGGTGGGTAATCCGCAGGCCGACAGCACACAACTTGCTGCTACATCACCGGTATTTAACGCCGACAAGATCAAAACCCCGTTATTCATCGCCCAGGGTGCCAACGACCCGCGAGTGAACAAAAATGAATCGGATCAGATGGTGGAAGCCCTCAAAGCCAGAGGTATCATCGTGGAATACCTGGTTAAGGACAATGAAGGTCATGGCTTCCAAAATGAAGAAAACCGGTTTGATTTCTATCGTGCCATGGAAAAGTTTTTGAATACGAATTTAAAGATGCAGGAATAAACCAGGTGACAAGCCGGGTGTGATATATCATCTGAATATCAGCTTATCCACCCCATCATAGTGGATCATTTCATCCTGAAGCTTTATTGCAGCATTAAAGCAGTCGACACGGTTGCAGATGAGAATGCAATTGGTAAAATCAGCCTTTTTATCCAGAAAGAGAGCCACCAGATTGCCACCACAGGAACAGGGCGAGAAAATCGGAAGTGCTGTATTACAGGTCGGGCATAACAACTCTAACAGCTCATTCTTTGTCAGTTTGATATTCAAGGATATCCTGTTTTTCATCCCATAGAAGGGACTAAGTGCCACCAGGCCGGACTGCTTGATTTTTTTGACCTTTAGCAAGATGCCATTGAATCCATCAAAAATGGCTTTTTCGCTGACCATGTCATCTCCTTTCTGGCAAAAACATTGGCTCACAACAAGAAGGGATTTGCTCTTACCGATTTCCCTATGCTGTTCTGGTATCGGGAATAACATCATTCCCTGTTTGTCAAATAATTTCATGATGCGCCATTTTTGGATAGGAGCTGTTTAAATAATGTCAATCAGGTAATCTTCTATCTGGCGCACTATTTCAAGATAACGCCTTTGGATCTCGCCTGACAATGATGAATACAGAATCTGGTTTTCAGCAATCTCTATAGCAAAGATAACAATTTTACCTGGCATTTCATAACCCAGTGTTTCACCCAGTATAAGCGCATTGCGGAAAGAGATATCATGGTTACTGGAAAGATGATAAGTTTCCAGGAAATTTTCAGGGGAATAACAGTAGACATCTCCGGGCTTACCACCAGGAGTTTTGATGGTATCAATCAGAACAGCTATTTCATAGCCATTAAGAAGTTCAGGCAATTCAAGGCCGCCGAGAGCACTTGTCGCAAATTTGATTTCCGGTGAATGAACCGATCTTTTAAGGTCTTCACAAATCCTGATTGGAATACCATCGTCCATTAGTCCGTCGCTTCCAAAACCAAGAATCATAATTTTCTTTTGGATTTTGCTCATAAAAAAGTTTCAATGAACAATGAACAAGGATCAATGATCAATAAAAGTGAAACCAATGTTTAAGTACCATCTGATGATCATTGATCACTGATAATTGATCATTGAAAACATTTATCTGGAGATAGTCCGTATTAGATCTCCGCTGGTATTCCTGAAATTAACCACCAGCGGCATATCTCCCGGCAGGTGATGTGTGGCACATGAGAAGCAGGGATCATAAGCTCTGAAAGCCATTTCGACCATATTCAATATGCCGTCATCCACGGTGACACCCTTTTTAATAAGGCCCTGCGCGGCTTTTTTTAATGACATGCAGATGGCGGCGTGATTATTTGTTGTTCCGACGATCAGGTTAGCTTTGGTGATGATGCCCCGTTCATCTGTCCAATAGTGGTGTGTCAGTGTGCCTCTCTGGGCTTCAACAATGCCAACTCCTTCGGTGGGTGTTTTTTCAATTTTTGTTCTGAGATCAGGGCTTGTTATTTCCGGATCTTCAGCCAGTTCAAGGCATCTTTCAGCAGCATATATTAACTCGACCAGGCGCGCCCAATGCATGGCCAGAGTGGCATGAACAGGCTTACCGCCCAGTGTGGCGAACATGCGCTCATATTCTTCCTGTGCAACAGGAGTGGCCATGCCATCGGCAGCATTTAGACGTGATAGTGGTGTGGCATGGTAAACTCCTGAATCCTGGCCGTCTATAAATCCTTTCCATCCGATCTTCTTAAGGTATGGGAATTTCAGATAGCTCCAGGGTTCGACACGCTCTGCGACAAAATCTCTGTATTCCACGGGGGAATATTTATAAAGTTCTTTACCTTCGGTATCTACGACCCTGACTTTTCCGTCATAAAAATTCACCCTGTTCTTTTCATCCACCAGGCCCATCGAATGGATCTTCAATGAATAGGGTCCGTTAAGGATAATATCCAGGTACTCTTTGTTACCGAGGACGACGTCGTTAAAGATCTTCATGCTGAATTTGGAGAATTCCACAAAACCCTTGGCTTTCTCCACAATATCCCTGCGATCCTCCTCTTTCAATCCTTTTCTGACACCACCGGGAATATTGAGCACGACATGGGTTTGATGTCCTCCCAGAAGGGCTTGTATCTCCTGTGCTTTTCTTCGCTGCTTGATCACTTCAGTGCCAATCTCCTTGCCCACCTTTGCGATCACACCGAGGATATTCCTGTCGGCTTTGGGTGCTGTGGGGCCAACGACAAAGTCAGGAGCTGCCAGAGCATAAAAATGAGCAATATGGCTATGCACAAAATGAGCGCTGTAAAATAATTCCCTTATTTTTTTAGCAGCCGTAGTAGGTTCAACGCCAAATACCATATCGGCAGCCTTGCCTGCGGCCATATGATGGCATCCCGGGCAAACGCCGCAAATCTTGGTGACAATCTGGGAAACCTCTTCTATAGGCCGTCCCTCGCAGAATTTTTCAAATCCCCTAAGCTCCGGTACCTGGAAATATACATTTTCGACATCACCGTCATCGGTGCAAAATATTTCGATCTTGCCGTGGCCTTCAAGCCTGGTGATGGGATCAATGCTGATCTGTTTCATAATTGTTTCCTCCTTAATTTTGAGCCGGGCAAACTATACCTGTAAAATGTCCCGGCAGGATCTACCACTGTTTCAATAGCTTCTTCAATTTCAGCTTCTTCTTTACCTTCAAGCATAGATGCAATGACCGACATCATTTTCCCTCCGAAGTCAGAAATATCATCTAGCGGTCCATAACATCCCCTGCAGGGGGCATTACCTACAACACAGCGTACACCGCAGCCGCCTCTGGTGGCAGGCCCCAGACATAAGATACCCTGCTCATTCAAACAGGTTTCACCGTCATCCACAACTTCCCAGGGACGGTAGAATCGTTTGATGTCTTTTTTCTCAGATTTCTTGCGTTTACATTCGTCGCACTGAACCAGTGATGAAGCCCCGACTACTGATCCTTTGGGTGGCAGCTCTGTGCCATTCACAACGGCCAGGAACACTTCCACCAGCCTTTCACTCTGGGGCGGGCAACCCGGAAGGTAATAATCGACATCAACAACCTGGTCAAGTGTCATGACGTCATTATAAAAATGTGGAAGGTGCAGCGTGCCCTCAGCGACCATAACTTCCTCCAGTGGTCTTATTTTGTCAGGATTGACCGTCGATTCACTTTCTTCATAAACTCTTCTGAAAATAGCTTCTTTATTGGAAAAGTTAGCCAGCCCGGGGATGCCTCCCATATGTGCACAGGAACCATAAGCGATAAGTAACCTGGATTTCTGCCGCAGCACGCGTGCCATGTGCTCATTTTCACTGTTGCGGACCGCCCCATTGAACAGGGTGATGTCAATAGACTGATCGGGCATCTCTTCCACATCGCTGTACTTTGTGTCAAGGGCTATGGGCCAGAACACCAGGTCAGCATGTTCAATAACAGTAAAAAGCGTTTCATGTATATCGAGGACCGATACGCAGCAACCGCCACAGGCAGCACCCCAGTATATGGCCATCTTTAATTTTGCTTTATCTTTTCCCATGTTGTTTCCCTCCCTTATTTGACGATGGTTTCAGCAACTTCTTTAATCTTTGATGGTCCTAACTGCCTCAAGGTATCAGTCATCTCATTGACCACTTCCTGAAGGCGTTTGCCTTCGCTGGCGCTGATCCATTCCAGCCGCAGGCGTTCTTTCTCAATGCCCATCTCTACGATATATCTCTGCAGGAGATGAAACCGCCTAAGACATTTATAGTTGCCTTCAGAGTAATGGCAGTCACCAGGGTGGCATCCGCCGATGAGCACCCCATCGGCTCCTTTTATAAAAGCTTCCAGGATAAAAGTCGGTTCAATGCGGCCTGAGCACATCACACGTATAACCCGTGTAGAAGGGGCATACCGTAACCGTGAAACGCCCGCCAGGTCTGATGCTGTATATGTACACCAGTTGCAGAAAAAGGCCACGATTCTTGGTGACCATTGTTCATTATTTTGTTCTATTGATTGCATAGGTGATTTTGATTTTATTCAACCAATACTCCATGTATTTCGCTTAATATTTCCTCGTCGTCGAAGAGGTTCTGGAAAATAGCCCCTGATCCGCAGGAGGCGACGCAGGTGCCACACCCTTTACACAACGCCTCATTGATAGACGACTTGCTTTTTTCAGCGTTGAATGTGATAGCTTTATAGGGGCACATGTTGATGCATACCTGGCAGCCACAGCAGCGTTCTTCAATGATATAAGCCGTATTGGGCTCCAGCTCTACATGACCTGCATCAATGAGAGCGAGAGCTTCTGCGGCGGCCGCACCTGCCTGGGCGACACTGTCAGGAATGTCCTTGGGACCCTGGCAGGCGCCTGCAATGAAGATACCATCGGTGAACGTATGCACAGGTGCCAGCTTGGGATGACGCTCCAGGAAGAATCCTTCGTTGGAACAGGATATGTTGAATATCCGGCGGATATCCTGTGCATCTTTGCCTGGCTCAAGGCCGACGGCCAGCACAACCATGTCAACGGGTATCCTGCGGACGACGCCAATCATGGTGTCTTCAACGCGGATCAAGAGCTTGCCTTCTTCATCTTTGCTGATAGCCCAGTCCGATACCTCAGCAACGCGTCCACGGATGAAATGGACGTCTTCATTCAGTAACTTATCATAGAATTCCTCATAGCCTTTACCGGGTGTACGCATATCGATGTAGAAATTATATATCTCGGCACCGGAGTGTTCCTTTAGCAAATGTGCCAGTTTTAACGAGTACATGCAACATACCCTTGAACACCATTTATTGGTCTTTTCATCCCTCGAACCAACACAATGAATGATACCGATGCTCTTCGGCTCCTTGCCATCCCTGGTTACCACATGACCATCCGTCGGTCCCGATGCATTCACAAGGCGTTCGATCTCAAGAGAAGTATAGACATTTGGATATTTTCCATAACCATAGTAGGGTGCCTTGTGAGGGTCGAAAGGCTGGAAACCGGTTGACAGGATAATGGTTCCTACTTCAACCTCTTTAACTTCAGGTTTCTGGTTGAAATCAAATGCATTTCTGTCGCAGGCCTTTGCACATGACTGAGGACATTTACCCGTTTTAAAATGAATACAAGTAGCCGGGTCGATCAGCACTACCAGTGGTGTAGCCTGAGGAAATGGAATATAAACAGGCTTCCGTTTGCTCAAACCTTCATTGAACTCATCTTTGAATTTTGCTTCCTTAAAGATACATGCATCAATACAAGCCAGACATCCAACGCACTGATCTTCAATAATGTATCGTGGTTTTCGGGTGACGGTAACCTTATAATTCCCTACATATCCTTCAACATTGCTAACCTCAGAATAGGACCACAATGTGATGTTGGGATGGTTTTTAACAGCCGACATTTTTGGAGTGAGGATACATGCTGCACAATCGAGAGTTGGAAAGGTTTTGTCAAACTTGGCCATATACCCGCCAATGGTCGGTTCCTTTTCGACCAGGTACACTTTTTTTCCTGCGTTGGCCAGCGTAAGGGCGGCAGTTATGCCTGATATACCTCCGCCAAGGATCATCACATCAGGATTTACCGGAACACTTTTCTTTTCCAGGGCTTTATGATATGCCACTCGGTGAATAGCTGCACGGACAAGATCTTTGGCTTTCAGTGTGGCCATATCTTTGTCGGTATGCACCCATGAATCGTTCTCACGGATATTGACCATCTGCATGTAGAACTGGTTCAATCCTGCTTTGGCAGTAGCTGTGCGGAATGTATTTTCATGAAGCAGTGGGGAACATGAGGCTACCACGATCCGGTTCAGGTTAAATTCCTTTATATCTTTCTGAATCAGTTCCTGGCCTGGATCGGAACACATGTATTTATAGTCTCTTGAAACCGTGACATAGGGGAGTCGGGCCGCATATTCGGTCACCGCAACCACATCAACGGTACCTGCAATATTGTGCCCGCAATGACAGATATAAAAACCTATTTTTATTTCATCATTCTTTTTTATCATAGATATTCCTCCTTCTTTATAACGACAGCTCGAGAGCAGGTGATAGCATCTGGTGCAGCCCAAGCTCTTTTTCCTTAATGCCAAAAGCTATTCCCATGAGCTGCGTGAAATACATGACAGGCATTTTAATATTCTCACGGAATTGTCGTGATATTTTGCCCTGGAAGCATTCGAGGTTGAACTGGCATAACGGGCAAGCCGTCAATACGACCTCAGCTCCCCTGGATTTGGCATCTTTCAGTATCTCAAAGTTCATCCGTGCTCCGATATCCGGCATGGTGCTGGTCATACTGCCACTGCAACACCTTGTCTTCAGCGGCCAGTCGATGGTTTGAGCGCCGAGGGCTTTGGCGATCTTGTCCATGGTCTGCGGATTATAAACATCATCAAAGGTGGATATCGGCCGTATGAGCTGGCACCCATAATAGTTGGCTACCTTTAATCCCTTCAGGGGATTAGTCACGGCGTTCTTTATGGCATCAATGCCTATAATATTGACAAGAAGATCAAGCGGGTGACGGATTTTTATCTTGAACTGGCAGGAAAGACCTGTTTTCGTGAGTTCCTTACAGACATTTTGCCTGATCTCAGGGTCACTGGAGACATAATTCTGGGTTTTCAACAGCCCCATGTAGCAGGCAGCACAGGGTGCGATGATCTCGTCGCCTCCCTGCTTTTCGGCAAGCGCCAGGTTACGGGCGGTGATGCCGATAGCGTAAGTCTCATTGATCGACATATAGTTGGTCGCACCACAGCAGTTCCAGTCTTCAATCTCTTCAACCGTGACATTCAGTTTTTTAAAAACCGACAGAAGAGATTTTTCATACTGCATGCCGGATGATTTTAATGAACATCCTGGAAAATATACATATTTCATAGTGTTTCTCCTTTCAATTTTAAGCTTCTTCGTGAAGCAATTTTTTGAAATCCCTTTTATTCTTCATGCCACGTTCAAAAATGGAAAGCCGGCCCTTTAGAAATAGTTTCAGCCCAAGGGTAGAGTATGACAGCATTTTAAAGATATTATATCGCCAGTAATAACTCAGCAGCAGTGTGGCTTCATTGATCCTGCCTGTTCTTTTCACTTCGTTGAAGAAGGCCTTCGCAAGAATGGGTACAGGGAAGTTCTTGGGATAGATCTTATTGACAATGGCTTCGCGTTTGAGGGCGTACATAACGTCCGTTATTTTAATGCCTTTAGGGCATTCCACTGTGCACTGGTAGCATGAGGCACAAAGCCAGATGGTGCGGTTCGACAGGACTTCATCCCTGAAGCCTGCTCTGACCATAGCTATGATCTTGCGCGGCGTATAATCCATCCATACGCTCAAGGGGCAAGCAGCACTACAGTTCCCACACTGTATACATCCGAAGAGCTTTTCACCATGCGCGATTTTTGCGATCTTTTTCCCAAAGTCTTTATCCAGATCGGCTTCGAGTTTGATCTCAAGTCCCCGTGTCAATAAGTCATTTGTGTTTGATTTCATTTTATGATTGATTTGTCAATAGCCTGATTAAACGTAAGTTATTCCGGCAATTCCGATGCTTCAAAGAAGAAAATTTGAGGGGCAAAAAGTACTTAAATTTATAATATCTGCCAAGAGTTTTGATTAATAATTATTCGAGTGTTGTTTGTGGTGGATAAATCTTATTCTGCGACGCTGTCTATCTTAATTTATCAAATGTTTAATTTATTGATTGAAAATGGTATTGCTTTGTATTTATTTTTTTCATATATTTAAGCCGTGCTAACTATATATTAATTCAACTTAATTTTAACTCCCTATGAAAAGTAAAACCAAATCATTAAAAAGAGCAGTCATTATACTGTTGTCGTTTCTTACCAGCCTAAGCTGTTACACGCAGTCCATTCCTATCGACAGTACATTTTACACTAATTCCGAAATCTATCCTTTTACGGGAATCGACACAATTACCGGATTGAAAATGAGCGGTTCCGTTTCTTTAAAGAGTGATTCCAGTCTTGTGAGAGTGATCCTTAAAAACAGCAGCGGATTGGAATACATGGTGTTCGAAGCGTATCCACTGATTGAATTGGAAACTGATTATTCATTTTCACAACAATGTGATGAAACCTGTTATCTGAACTTCTTCGAGCCGTACAGCATCGTTATTCAAATGATAGATGCGGCACTGACTATTGATACTTTTCTGGTATTAACAAATGGAACAGGGAACCTTGATTCATTGCAGTACAGCTGCAAAAGGATAAATGATACCCTTAAAATTGAGACGATAAATTTAAATGTACCGAGGTTTAACCTGGAATATACAGCGGGTGACGCACCGACTGTTAAAGACTATTATTACGCTAAAAAAATCAGCTTTGGTGATAATTATAATCTCGGCGGCTATGATTATTACATAAAAGGTATCACTATTGTCCGACTAAAGTCTGATTTTCAATTGACCCTTATGTAACAGTCAGAAAATCAGATATAATTTGTTCATTTTTTGTTTTTTCAAAAGTAGACCTCCCCTCATGTCAAGGCAAATTTTAGCTGTACTAACCGGTTAGGTGGGTGATCTTTGACC
>JAPLDP010000021.1 GCA_026391695.1 Bacteroidota bacterium | reverse complement strand
TGAACAATGAATTTTGTCAAAACAAAAACTGCATCAATATCTTACAAATTATCCCAGCTTGCCTAATTTTTTGTATTCGTCCTGGAAATAGTATAGCTTTTTATCCGAATTTTGGATTTATGAATTATTCAGGTTAAATTTAATAATACTCTTTTGTTATTGTTCTCATTTTATTATTGTCCGTTGTCTGCCAAGTTATTGGTTTTTGTTAGAATAAATTTATTTCACGATCTTCTTTAAAGAAAAAATCACATATCGCGGATTGCCTTCCGACAGACTGTCAATCCTCCACCTGGTTTTTTCAAGGTTATGGTTCAATCCGTCTATACCTAGTAACCTTGCTTTAATATGTGTTATTTTCATGGCAGCACGGATTCCCGGATCTACGGTTTCAATATCCCGTAAGAGGGAACCGGCAATTATTATGTGATCCTGCGAGTTGTCGTATATTGTGTTCAGATTTTGAATAATCTCTTCATCTGATGCGTATTCAAAAAGACCGCCTTCCGAGGCACATATTTCTATCCATTCTTTCCGTTCCGCCAGCAGTTCCGTTAGTCTTGCGGTACTATTCCAATTATAAGGAATATACCTGAAAGAAACATCCAGATCATTGAAACGGGCTCCGGAAGCTTTGAGTGACTCGACGCACCGGCCGGCAAAACCGGGGCCAAAAGTATCCACATCGAGCACATTGATCTCGATTTTTCTGTTTTGCAATAAGGAAGGATCTTTCTTCTGTATCAAAATGAGTGTGTTGATGCTGTCGCTTGCCGTGCCGCCTGCAATATTAATAAAACAAATGGATTTTCCCGGCGACTTAATAAGCAGGGGTATCAATGCTTCGGCCTGGCAGTGGCATATATCCCTCACCCGCATCCTTAACACTATCGCACCGAAACTCTTCGATGCCAGCCGGTCAAAAAATCTTTTTCTTCCCTTTCCGATAAGTCCCGGACCCAGCTTCATCATCAGCGTACTCATTCCGCTGAGAAAAGCGTCGTCGGTGTCGTTTAACAATAGACCTGCCATAATATAAGATCGTTTTGCAAGATAATTTTTAAAGAAAGCAGGCATTTTTTGAAAACTTTCGGCTCTTTTTTCTCCTTTCTTCTCAATCTCGGTCAGCATTTTTTTTAGCTTGTCTTCATTGATGCTTTCAGTAAAAAGAGGATGGGTTATATCAAGTACAGGCAACTCAATGCCTTTATCTGTAAATGCGTAGGATAACCCCTTTATCTTGTTCTTTTCACATAGTTTATTTTCCATATTTTTCTATATACTTCATGCTTAATAATCAGAATAAATCCGGGCTGGCATTTGTGTGATCGTGTGTGCCCCGAATGGCAAATATAATGAATGAAACGTTCTTTGACAAGTCTGATGGGTAGAAGTCCCAAATACACCTGTAACGGAAAGTATTAGTCCCGAAAGGCGGATTTTCGCTGCGCTCAACACGGCAAGGGCGTTCCTGATGACCGGAGGTCTGAAGTAAGCCACACAGCAAAAATCTGAACTGAAGAAAATGAATTGAATAGGAGTCAAGTTTGGCAGGGTAAGCCGGCACAGCTCAGCAAAGCCTCACAGTCGCGACGCCTCGGATAAATGAGCGTTTGAAGAAGCGTGGCTATCTTTCTTTCCTTAATTACTATTTTGAAATTCGTTGATGATGAGTGCCTGTCCCGATTTCGCTTCGCTCATCGGGAAATCGCCGTATTCGTGACTCCGCCTCGGGCGGATGGTGGGAGAGGTGCACCCCGGCTATTCATGGTCGGGGCCACTTACTCGATTATAGGCAGCCAAGCTTTCGCCACTCAACAGTGCATTGGCATTTTTCATTGTCGATAATTGCATGAAAAGGTTTATCAAATTTGTATTGTATGGTTTTGAGTTATTCATACATTGGCACTTCCATGAGCAACACTTCAACATCCTGTGAGTTTGCTTTTATGGAAATTTTATACGTGTCCCAAATTCCCAAACCATCTCTTTCATTCAAATTGATTTCTTCAATGGTTACATCGCCTTTTATGATGAATGCATAAACTCCATTGCCGTTTTTCTTAATGGTGTAATCAATTGAAAAATCCTTATCAAATCTTCCGACGTGAAACCATGCATCCTGATGAATCCAAACTCCTGCATCATCAGCTTTTGGTGAAACAATTTGCTGCAACTTATTGTGGCGGTCATTTAAGTTGAGTGTAACCTGGTCGTAGCGGGGTTTCACATTTTTCTTATTTGGAAAAATCCATATCTGAAGAAACTTCACCGGCTTATCTTTATTTCTGTTGTATTCGCTGTGGGTAATTCCGGTGCCTGCACTCATTACCTGCACATCACCATTTTTAATTACGGCTATATTGCCCATGTTGTCTTTGTGTTCCAGGTCACCTTCCAGCGGAATTGAAATGATTTCCATGTTGTCGTGAGGGTGAGTGCCAAAGCCCATACCTGCTGCAACCTGGTCATCATTCAAAACCCGCATCGCACCAAAGTGCATCCTTTCAGGATTATGATAGTTAGCAAAACTGAATGTGTGTTTGCTGTGAAGCCAGCCGTGGTTTGCATCGCCGCGGGTTTCTGCTTTGTGAAGAATTGTATTTGCCATGATGATTGATTTTACATTTAAAATTAGTTTGTCATTTTATTTTTTGCTTCAATACACCAGAGTAATTCATTGATAAAATTTGTTGCTCTTTTATCAGTTGCGGTTTTGTCTGTGGGATTTCCATGTTTATCAAATGAATCGCGCACTTTTGGAACGGGAAACATGGCAGGAACTGTCCATGCATGCATTTTCCAAAATAAAAACTGCAATGATGTGATTACTTGTGAGCCACCGAAACTTCCATCCGACACAGTTGAAATTGCAACGGGTTTGCGATGCCATTCATCATACAATAAATCAATTACATTTTTCAAACTTGCCGGGTAACCTCCGTTGTATTCAGGTGTAACAATCAAAACACCATCAGCAGTTTTTATCTTTCCTGCAAAATCAAGCATTTTAGCCGAAGGAGATTTTTGAAAGCGTAACCGTTCATCAAACAATGGAAAATTGTATTCATTCAAATCAAGAATTTCAGCAGTTGCAAGCTTGTTTGCTTCCAAATAGTTTTTGAAATACAAAGCAATCCTGTGGCTATTCCTTCCTGTTCTTACACTTGATGATATAATTATAATGTGTGGCATATTTTTTTAATCGTTAGTGAGTTTCAAAGATATTCAGAAGGTTGTGTAAGCACCGTTACAAAATTGGTTGCCGAAAATGTATGTATATACGGTTGTATTTATATTTCACTTTTCAGTGCGTTCTGTAAATTTAAACAAATTTAGCGAATTTAAATCTGTAAGGTAACTTTTTAGTCAGACTTGTTAAGGTAAGAAAGAATAATCAGGGGTTATTCTTGATATACTGAGCGATAGTTCCGGCGAGTTTCGACGAACGCATAAAAATGTTGACCATCACCCTTGAACGATTGAGGAAGCGGGGCTATCAACCTTTCCTGGAATACTATCTTGAAATTCGATGATGATGAGTGCCCGTATAAACAACTCTTCTTAAACCAAACAAATGTAAATTATCTCTATTAGAAATCCATATTGCAGTGGGCTTTTTGTTTTAACCGCAGAGGTCGCAGACCTGCCCGTCTGATTACGTCAGCGGGCAGGGAAAGCGCAAAGGACGCAGAGGATTAATTGTCTAACCTGCAAACTTTTTTTAGGACGAGTCACATATTTGTAAATTATGGAGAAGCAGACGCGCAGAATTGTATCAGGTTTTTTAATAACTTCGAAGCTGAGTTCAATCTCACCCAAAATATACCTCATGAAAAAAAATCTACTACTACTTGGAGCAATCCTCGGATGTGTTTCTATTTTTTCTCAAAACCCACCGGAATCTTTTGACTTGCGTGATGTCAATGGCGAAAACTATGTCACCTCAGTGAAAAACCAGCAGGGGGGAACATGCTGGACCCATGGCGCTATGGCCGCTATCGAAGGGAATCTCCTGATGACCGGCGTCTGGGCCTCAGCCGGTGAAACCGGGGAACCAAACCTGGCGGAGTATCATCTTGATTGGTGGAATGGCTTTAACCAAAATAACAATGACGATATCGATCCCCCTTCAGGTAGCGGACTTATTGTACATGAAGGTGGCGATTATTACGTAACTTCAGCCTATTTATCCAGGGGAGAAGGAGCGGTGAGGGATATTGATGGCCAGTCGTACGAAACACTGCCGGCCAGGCATCTGGACAGCTATCATTATTATTATCCCAGGGATATAGAATGGTTTACCGTGGGGGACAACCTGGAAAACATCGACATGGTCAAGCAAAGCATCATGGATAACGGTGTGATGGGGACTTGCATGTGCTCCAACGGTTCCTTTATGACCAACTATATCCATTATCAGCCACCCACTTCTACACTGGATCCGAATCATGCAGTGGCTATCATTGGGTGGAATGACACCTTGGTGACACAGGCCCCACTGCCCGGCGCATGGCTCTGTAAAAATAGTTGGGGTACCAATTGGGGATTCAATGGCTATTTCTGGATTTCTTATTACGATAAGCATTGCGGTCACAATCCCGCCATGGGGGCGATCACCTTCCGAAATGTGGTGCCACTGCAGTATGATAAGATCTACTATCACGATTATCATGGATTCCGTGATACATTGACCGGGTGTTCGGCCGTATTCAACAAGTTTATCGGAGCAGGCGATCAGTTGCTGAATGCCGTAAGCTTCTTTACGGCAATGGATGATGTCGATTATACGGTCATCATTTATGCTGATTTTGACGGTACTCAGTTACTGAATGAGTTATCGACCAAGAGTGGGACTTTGGAATTCCGGGGTTTCCATACTCTCGACCTGGATGAAATCTTAACCATTAGCGAGGGCGAAGATTTTTATGTGTACCTGGAATTATCGGACGGAGGTTATGCCTATGACAGGACATCCAACGTGCCGGTTTTGCTTGGAGCCAGTTACAGGACCATCGTGGAATCTGCTGCAGCAGAGGACGAGAGTTATTACCAGACTGATGGTGAATGGCTTGATTTTTACAACTACGATGACCCGTCCGGATTTCAGCATTCCGGGAATTTTTGCATGAAGGTGTTGGCGGTTATGGCCGGAATGAAAGTCACTCCCAGGGAAGGGTTTCAACCTCAGGGTGCCGTCGGAGGGCCTTTTGGGCCTGTCAGTAAGGTGTATTCACTTGAGAATAAGAGCCTGACAGCTATAGATTATGAAGTTACCAAGGATACTGCTGCAGAATGGATAACCTTGGACGGCATGCTGCAAGGGACTCTTGATCCCGATGAAACAGTTGACATCACCATTGAAATTAATGAAAATGCCAATGACCTCATCGCTGGTGCTTACCCGGCCGAGGTCCATTTCATCAATGCTTCTGACCACATCGGGGATACCGATAGGGAGGTGGTCTTGATCGTTGGGGATGGTGTGCTGAAGTATGAATGGTTGTTTGACGACGATCCCGGTTGGACGACGGAAGAGGATTGGGCGTTTGGCCAGCCGCAGGGTCTGGGAGGCAGCCATGGATCACCAGATCCGACCAACGGATATACTGGCAATAATGTTTATGGGTATAACCTGGCAGGTGATTATCCCAACGGCCTTTCCGAAAAGCACCTCACCTCCACGGCGATCGACTGCTCCAACCTGTACGGGGTCCATCTAAAGTTCAAACGATGGCTGGGCGTCGAGAGTCCCGATCACGATCACGCATATGTACGCGCCAGTACGGACGGAACCAACTGGACGACGGTCTGGGCCAATGAGGTTGAGATGACGGCCGGCGCCTGGGATGATGTCGACCTGGACATCTCATCGGTAGCTTCGAACCAGGAAACAGTATATCTCCGTTGGACCATGGGTACTACAAACGTAAGCTGGAGATACTGCGGCTGGAACATCGACGATGTGCAGATTTTCGCAGTGGAAGATATGACCACAGGCTTTTCCGATCTGCTCGGGAATTCTCCGAAGCTCATCGGAAATTATCCCAACCCATTTTTTTCACAGACATTAATTGAATATAACCTGGCTGAAGGTTCTTTTATATCCCTGATCATTTATGATATACAGGGAAGGATGATACGCACCCTGGCAAAAGGCCACCAGTCGGCCGGGACAAAGACGGTCATCTGGGATGGAACAGATGAAAGCGGCAGCCGGGTGAAAAGCGGGATCTACTTTTGTATTTTGCGTACGGATAATCAGGTGATGAGTCGCAAGATGTTGCTGGTGGAGATATAAATAGTGTTAAGGCTGTCCAGCCAATGAATGTGGTTTAGGGTGAACTGTGCATTTTGCGGGGACTTGAATGTTGAACCCTTGAATGTAACCACCGAGTCGACTTTCTCATAATCCTTAATCCCAAGGCTTACAGGCGAATCATGAAGCATCCCGTTTGTAATGGAAAAGATGGAAGGCGGCTAGGTTCTTTCTCCTGTGAAGGCAAACTTGTTGAGAAACTGAAAGCTAAAAACTTTGCCTGATACATAGGCTGCCCCGGCAGAAGACATACAAAATCAAAATTGACATTGTTCTCATACTGTGTCTGTTTTTAAAGTGTTTGCTAACGTTAAGTATATGAAAAGTAGTTATTTTCAGAGATTATACGTATCGGAATACAACCGTATGGATCCGAGCTGAAATCTTTGATATACCTGTTATCCCGCCTATTTTTCATATACAATATTAGTTGCTTTAAAATTTCCTCTATTAGAGTTAAATCCATTTAAAACACTCTTATACCTGATAATTTCCAATTCATCAAAATATACTGGGTCTGTATCAGGATTATACACATAAATCACCAATTCCTGATCAGTCAATTCAGATGGTATAAAGAACTCCATGGATATCTTATCCCATCCATTTGAATCCGTTTCAAGAATCTTGTACTCATTATTGTAAAATGGATATGGAGAACCTGAATGTATATTTCAATTGAAAAGTATACCAGTATTTCAGTTAACAAAGTACACCACTTAACAAAAATAATAAATAAAAGAACAGTTGATTAATGGTGTTGAGATGGGAAATAACTCGAAGAGTTATTCTCGGATCAACACCTTTCTTTTTTTGCTTCTTTTTTTCTTTGTTCATATCTGTTAATTTGTCAGTAACTCGGGGTATGGGAATGACCATACTTTTGTGACAGTCCCATTTTTTTGAAAGCCGGGTGAGCCATTTTTTGACCGGTTAAGGTGGACGAATGTAAAAGAATGCGCTGTTCATTTTTCCATCATTTGTTTAGTTTCTTTTACTCTGAAAGACTTTCCGTTCATGTTCACCATATACGCCCGGTGTGTAAGGCGGTCGACCATGGCTGCCGTAAGAACAGGATCGCCAAAAATTTCCTTCCAGCGGTCGAACGACAGGTTGGTAGTGATGATGGTCGATTTGCGCCCACATCGCAGCGATAAATGGCTGAACAACAGTTCTGCGCCTTCTTTGTCAAAGGAGATATACCCAAACTCGTCGCAGATGACCAGGTCGAACTTCTCAAAACGATTTTCAAGCGTTCGGAGCAGCTTTTGCGAACGGCTTTCGCGTATCTGGGTCAGAAGACGCGGAACGGTGGTAAACAACACTTTATATCCCTGCTGACAGGCCAAAATACCCAGGCCTGTGGCAAGATGTGTTTTACCGGTACCGGGATTACCTGAGAAGATAATGTTCTGACCCGCCTTGATGAAGTCCAGCCGTTCCAGGATGGGCAACTTTGAGGCTGCGTCTTCCGGGAGGTCTTCCCATTGAATATCATGCAGATATTTGTATTGGACAAAACCTGCCTGACGAAGCTGCGCTTTCCGGCGGTTCTCCATTCGGGTGGCATATTCACTCTCCATCAGCCGCAGCAGGTAATGTTCATAGGAAAACTTTTCCCGCGTGGCCTCAATGGCCACCGACTCAAATTCCCTGCGGATAGCTGGCAGTCTCAGCTGTCGGCTGAGCTGTTCAATCTGTTGGTTTATCTCCCTGGCGTTCATATTACTGCCTCCACGTTTGCGGTAATCAAACCAGTGATCTCTTCCAACTGCCGGTTGGCAAACTTCTCTATCTCATCCCGTACCTGGTCACTCTTGTGGGAGTGAAAGGCTTCAGGTTGGTTGCCCAGCAGGGCCATGATCTTCTCCCCTGTGACATCGCCGGCACAAATCCCGTTTACATACATGGCCGTATCCAGAAGCCGCTGATGATCTACCTGGTGTTCCTGGCAAAATTGCATCAGATAGATAAAATCCCGGGGTTGATGAGGAAACCAATTGCTGTATACCGTTCGTACAGGCAGGGGAGCCTGTCGAAGAGCGACAGACCCATGTAATGCTCCCGGCTTGCGTGAAAGGGTCAACAGATAATGATCTAAACAGATGATCCACTGATGCTGACCGTAATTGCGATCGTGGCGATAGACAAGCTGATGACCGTAATAGACCTTCAGCTCGTTAGCGTAAACCTTCACCTGCACCATCCGCCCGACCAAATGATCCGGTACAGAATAGCGGTTGGTTCCAAAGCAAATTGTGGCATATTTATCCACTTTCAGATCATGCGTCAAAAAGCAATCCATCGCCCCGGGATATTTCCACAGCGAAGCACGCTCCTGGAGGAACCCTTCCATCGGGGTCTTACCCGTGGAACCACACAACGCATTGAGATGATCACAGGTTTGTTGAAGGTGGGTTTGGGCCAGTTCCAGTGAATCAAATATATCATTATGGCTGAAGGCTTTACGGCGAACGTATTCAACGCTTCGCTCAACGTGCCCCTTCTCATTGCCCCTTCGCACGTTGCAAAAACGCCAACGGTACTGAAACCAGCCTGAAAGGTTTATCAGGGCCTCTGTAGGAGCTTTCTCACTTCGCCCTACAAACTCCCTTACTGTCACTCGCATATTGTCGTAAACCATCTCCTGATAAACCCCGCCGGTGTGTGCAAAAAAATCATTATGGGCTTCCATAAAGGCCAGGGTGTCCTGCCGATGGTACAACCGGCAGTAACGGTAATTGCTGTATGCCGAGGTGAACACTGCCAGGTATAACCGCTTGCGGACACCACTGATGACCAGCTTGACTTCCGCCCAGTCAAACTCGCACTCCTCCCCTGCAAGATAAGTTTGTTTAATGTATGCCTCACACTGCCGTAACTCCTTTTCACGGATATAATTGCATACGGTGGTGTAGCCGATCTGTTGCCCCTGGCTCAGGATAAACTCCCAGATATCGACCTTGCGTTTAACCTGCTTGCGCAATCCTTCCTGCCGCTTGCGCCGGTTCTCTTCCAACTGCTCAATGATCAGCTTCTCAATCTCTGAGGTTAGCTTACGCCGGCTCCGGTTCCGGATATCATACTGTGGTGGGCTACTCAAATAATCTTGCATTGCCTTCTGATCAACACCAGTGGCGGATGTCTGCTTTGCTATCACATATTCTAAAAGCTGTTTCTTTACTGTGATGCGACTGATCTGTAGATCGCGCGATATCTTCCGTATGCTGTCATACTCGCGAAAATACCGCCTGATAATCTCTTGTTTGGTTTCCATGCTTATCATCGTTTTTGTGTTGCTTTTGATCTTGCAAAGCAACTGGTTTAACTCCGATAAGTGGTATACTTTTCAACGGGAAGGTGGTATACTTTTCAATTAATATATACATTATTCATAGCGAAAAAATAAAATCGATTATTTTAATAGATTATTTGAATAACTTTGAATAAATTGATCAAAATTATTATTTTTCAACCTAATAATTATAACTATGAATTACGCTCTTGAATATGAAAAACAGGAAATTCAGTGCCCAAATTGCATGAAATTTATAAAGACTACATATCATGATCTTTATAACCATTTAGAATTAAAGTGCCCCTCATGCAAGGCAATCTCCAAATTCGAATCTCATGCATTATCAGAATTTAAGCATTCGATCCAAAATCTCGAATATGCACAACAGAAGTTCGATAAAGCATTTAAAGTACTCTTTTCAACTGTTAAGATTATTAGTACGAAATAGAATTACTTTAAAGTAATAATTGCTTCAAAAAATAAGAGTAAATGATTTTTATTGTAGAATTTCATTTATAAATTTTCCCCATTCATTTGCTCTTATTTTTCTATTATAGTTATCATAAAGACAAAAAGCCTTATAGGGATGAAATTGATCCTCTGTTAGTTTGAAATAATTGATTGATGTTGCTCTTTTTGTTGATGCTCTTTCTTGAATAGTAATATAAACAAATTTTATCAATTTATGCTTTTTCCAAATACGCTCAAATTCTAATTTCAAACTCTTAAAATAAGCATTAATATCATCCGTTTTACCAATAACCCCAGCGGTTTTTATTTCAATAATTGTATTGACATCCTCAGGTTTGTAAATGTTTGAGTATTTTAAGGGTTGACTCCCTTTTAGAATAATTAGTAAGTCGAATTCTGTTGGGTATCCGGCGATGAAAGAATTTTCCTCGGACACGTCAAATTTTCCATCTTTATCCAACTCTCTCTTTATGTAAGTTTTAAGAATTTTTGAGGTTATGACTCCATGAAGCTTACTCCAGCTCCTTAAATTACTATCGAGATTGGGTTTTGTAATATAGAAATAGTTGTACTTAAAAAAATCATTTAAAATCATTTCCTCTTTTAAGTAATCTTTGGCAGAACATACATTTTGAATATAAATTTTAAAATCATAATACCTTTCTTCCTGAAGATCAATAGGATGACTCTGAGGTGGATGAAATTTGTTGTACTTTTCTCTTAAAGATGTCAAGAATAATTTCTCTGAATTACTAAATTTAATTTCTTCTATTTTTACCTTAAATAGTCTTTTTTGCAGAGCAGAAGAATTATCTGTAATTCCGATAATTTCTGCAACATAAGCTATTCGTTTATCATAGGATAGATAATTGAATTTATGTTTATTCCGTCCTGTAACATAAATATAAATAATGTCTCCTATTTTTCCTTTATCACCTGTAAAAGGAATTTCCCAGTTAACAATTCCATTATTTTTAATAATATCCTCGACGACTTCATCATCTGGATTAATTGAGTAAATGTAGTAGCGTTTCATTGTTGTTAATTTTTAAACCATTTCTTATATCATTTAATTTGGTTTATCTCTATGTACACCTATTTAATTTTTTTACGAGAGAATTTCTGTATTTCATCCCAAATATACAAAAAATTCATATATAAAAATTATTCAGAAGGCACTCAAGAAAAATCTCCCTTCCTGACTTTATCTCTTAACGCGATTAAGATCCTTTCGATTATTCTGTCCTCAAAAGCATGTTCTAATACTCCTTCACAAAACCTGTCATTTCGAACGATTGCAGTTATCAACTTGCACAAAAAAGATACACTGACATCATCATAATTAAAATTCGCCCTCATGGCTTCTCTTCCTTCGGCCCATTCAATCCAATTAAATGGCACAACAATTCTTATCTCATGAACAATGTCAAAAAAGTTACTTACTACTTTTGAGGGTATCGAATATGGCATCTGCCAATAACCATCATTAATTTGTTTAGCTTCCACTGGAGTTCCGAATTTCTCTGTCGCCTGAATGACAGAAATTAAGTTAAACATCTTTTCCCAATCCGATTCAGGGATAGATTTTAAATGTTGCTCAAAGTTTGCTTCGCTAACCATGATTCATTTTTTGGCATCGACCACCTTTCAAAACTATAAGCTGGGTATTGCCTGGCTGCAGGCTTGTTGGGGCAAGTATATTAATCTTATACTAATGACAGATTTATCTGTCGTCCTAATCCATCTTCAAAGATTCGATAAAGAGTAGATAATTGAATATCAATCTTCCCATTTTCAACCCTTGAAATATAACTTTTCTTTGTCCCTGTTTTACTTGCAAGTTCTTCCTGAGTGAGTTTGGCGTTGATTCTGGCTTCTTTTAATAATTCACCAATCATGAATGCTATTGATCTGTTTTCAAACTCATCTCTTTTGGGTGTTCCGAGCTTTCCATATTTTATATCTAATAATTCATCGAATGTTTTTGCATCCCGAATTGTTTTCATATTAACCTCCATTATTTTGATTTTCTATAAAATATTCATTCATAAGTTTCAAAGCATGTTGGATTTCCTTTTTTGGTGTTTGTTCTTAACCATGTTAAGCACATACTCAATCTTTTCCTGATCATTTACATCTAAACTTATATAGAAATCAAGGAAATACTCTCTAAAAAACAGAATCTTTCGCTTCATGACGCAAAGTTAACAAATATGTTAACAGAAATAAGATTTTTTGATAAATTTATTTCCCCGAACGCTTGCGTAAATTCCTGCATCGAAATCACCAGTGAAAAAAATGATTATTCCGGACAAATTGTACCGTATTCCGATGGAAAGTGTATCACCTGTTTTAAGGAGGGATGATCACATCAAAATTAATCTTTGCCTGGCTGCCAACTTGTCGGGTGATGGCGCCGACGTTTATTCCTCGGTTATTTTGATTTCAATTCTAAATTCATCATAGGGTGCAAGCAGTCTCCCAAAATCATTCAAGCTCATTTCTTTGCCATCAACTACTAAACAAATTTGAGAATTTGACCCTTCACTGATATTACCCCGGAAATAATCAAAATTCATTTCATCGAATTTATTTGTGAGACTCAATTTTTGAAAGCCGAAGGCGCATCAATAATTGTAAGTCGAACAACTTAGCGAAGCGATCTCATGAGGCCGACAGGCCGAATAATCCCGACAAAATCGGAAGGTATAATACCCCGCCCCTTGGGGCGGAAAAAGGGGCCGGGGCTTGCCCCGGGGTTCATACCTGTGATTATCTTCACTTTCAGTAAAATACCGTTTATTTAATTCTTCTTTAATTGTCTTTCTGATTTTTATTAAAGTGTTAACTGGATTAACATTGTCATAGGCACTAAAAATTCTGACCGGATCATTTTTTGAGTCTTCGATTGCTTTCAGTGAGTAACAATTACCAACATCTATAAAGGCATATTGAAATTTTATCTGATCCCCATTATAATCTTGAAAAATCTCAAATTCAGGAAAGTCTTTCATGATATTCTTTTTAGCTTTTTAATCTCATCCAACTATAAAAAATCCATATATCAAAAATGAAATCTGCTATGCACTGTCACTGTGCACAAGGGACAGTATTTGCACAAAAAAATACGATATTTGTGCATAAGTGGGTTTGAATGCACAGCATTTGTGCACTACTTCATCGCCTTGCACAAAAAGTTTAAATAATTGTGCATAATGTTATGCTCTTGCCAATATCTCATACAATTGCTTATTTAAAAATAATGTTTCTGTGCCTTCCCTGACCGGTATTAAAATACCCATTTCAGCCAGCCGGTTCAGATATTTACTTGCAGTATTGACGGAAGCAATTCCCTTGTCAACCAGTGTACCTATCTTGCAGTAAGGTTGAGAGCATAAAATTTCAATTAATTCTCGGAAAAATGGTAACTCATTAAATGGTTTATCTTTTTGAAATGTCATAGCATCAAAATTTTACTTCAATTAAAGACTTAAAATTACTAAAAAGGCTTGTCTGTCAGCAAAATAATACCCAATATTAACCCTAGTCCATGGGTAGTAATTCGTATGGGGCATCCCAATGTTCATTACTTTATCTCATCCAACAATTTTGCTTCACTGCTTTCCAGCATTTTTATATCGGGTATCGATGCGCCGGCAATGCCTTTCAGCGATCCATAAAAATTTACCGCATTCACAAGGATCTTCGTCAATTGCTTCTCGCGCTCCTTCCATATCTTCATCATCTTAAGCTTTTCGTCGTTGTAACCATCCCGAAGCGTCACAAAACCTTCGATGATGGCTTCAAACTGCCCTTTGAACTCCTTACCTGTCAGGTAATTGTACAGCCACTCCATTTTCGTCTCCATACCCTGCTGTGTGGTTGTTACGGCATGTACCTGTATCAGTCCGTACCTCAGCACAAAAGACAAACCGCTTATTTCAACGAAAGAACATATCCAGACACCATCTTTTAAAACATATTTATCAATTTCTTCAGGCAATTTTTCGGTGACCAGGATGAGCACATCGGCTTTCTTTTCCAGGTTATCGTCTCGGAGCTTTTGCAGCCAGTTGTAATCGAATGTTTTGGTACGCTTACTCTCATAATAGAGCTTGCCGCACACTTCTCCCTGTTTTGTCCGCACAGTTTGTATAATATCAGCACCCTTTTGTCCTTTCTTGATCTCGTTGATCTCATCATAAGGATAAAGCGATTTAAGCCTTGCTTCAAGCTCGAGTTCCTGTATCTCGCCCTGAAGCTGCATAGAGCCCTGATCGGCTCTTCGTTTTGCCTCATTGAGCTGATCCTTCAGATCTTCGATAAGCTTTTCCTTTTCCCGTATTTTAAGCAGATTGACTTCTTCAACCTGTCGTTGGATTTTCAGCTTTTCATCCTTTAATTTGCTGGTGAACTCCTGTTCTTTTTCCATTGCAATCTGTTCCCGTAGTTCTTCTTTCTCCCTTTTTAGCCTTTCCAGATCAGCTTTGGTCTTATTGAGTTCTTTTACCTGACCGGATTTAATATCAAGCTCTTCACGGAGTGATTTAAGCTGTTCGGAAGCTTCATCCATAATATGGCTGCGGATTTCTTTTTCCATGATGGATTTTTCATTCCGGAGTTTAGCCTGAACCTCCTGGCGGATGGTTTCACTCATCTTCGTCTTTTCGACCTCAAAGTCAGCGAGTTTATCCTGCCATTCTTTTTCTTGTAATACAGATTTTTTGTCGTACTCTTTTTTAATCTTATCGGTGAGGTGGTGATAAAGGGCTTCACTCACGTTAATTTCCGTGCCGCACTTTGGGCAGGGTATAATGGTTTTTTCTTCCATGACAGATGGGAATTAATTATTGTTGTTATAGGTTAAATTAATCAAGATAGTATTCTTTTCGCTTTCAATAATAATAATTTCATTGTTTAGCACTTTTTTCCCAAGCAAAAAAATGTCTTTAAATATTTACTTATTCGGATGAGTTTTTCACTTCTGGCTACCCGTCTTTTTTCGCGTCTAGCACTGGCAGCTCGTTCTTTTTCGCATTTAGCTCTGGCTCGCTCCTTTCCATGTAAATATGCTAAATTTGCATGCATAAGGCCGTTATTAATATTGGTTTCTCCAATTTCTTCTTTAAATTTCATTTTTTTTATTTTAAATTTATTTTTATGTAGCATAGATTACAGTAAGCATCAGGTTCAAATTTTCTTCTCTGATTTTCAGAGCTTTCCCAAATATAAAAAAATTCATATATCAAAATTATTCAGAAGGCACTCAAGAAATGTCTCCCTTCCTGACTTTATCCCTTAATGCGATCAAAACCCTTTCAATTATTCTGACCTCAAAAGCATGTTCTAATGCTCCTTCACAGAACCTGTCGTTTCGTCATTCAGATTGTGGCGGGGGTGGTGGAATCATGCATTGAACGGCCACGGCGAACCATTGGTCACCGTCTTTCTGATAGACGCCCAGACAGAGGCCGTTGAATGCAGGCAGTGTCGTGCCGTTCGCATCTTTTAGACCAGAGAAAGTAAAAGACGCTTCCTCTACAGCGACTTGAGACGAAATCGCGCGGATGTGAAGTGGCGTGATAGATATGCTTGTCCCTTTCATGGGTCCAGCAAACTGCTCTTTGAGACCGTTGGCGATCTCGGTCCGACCGCGGTGTGTAAAACCAAGGGCGTAGGTATGTGTTCCATCAATCGCGTAAATGGCAGCAACGGCATCGGCGTCGCCGGCATTATAGGCCGCTTCGTACTGCTTGACGCGGTTTCGGATTGCCTCTTCAGGGGATTGTTGTGTGCATGCTGGAATTGATAAAACAAGCACCAACCCGCTGAGAATCATAGTGAGCACGGTTTTGTTCATGGTATCCTCCTTTGTAGTGTGAATATTAGCAATATATCAGGCTCCCGCCCAACTTCTGGTCAGGCTGCGTGGCGCTTGAAGGCGTAAACACTTGTATTTATATCACCAGTGCAAAGTGTTGATTATTCCGGACAAATTATACCGCATTCCGACGGAAAATGTACCACCTGTTTTAAGGACGGATTTGCACATCAAAATTAATCTTCGCCTGGCTGCCGGGTCGTTATGCCTTGTGCTATTTGTTCCTAAAGTTCAAGGCTTAATTTTAGTTGTCCACCAAGACCTTCGCGAATTATTCTCATAAGTGTCGAAAGTCGAATGTCGCTGGCATTATTCTCTATCCTTGAAATGTAGTTTTTTGTTGTCCCACATTTTACAGCAAGTTCTTCCTGTGTCAGGTTTTGTTGTTTCCGGGCTTTTTGAATAAGTACACCTATTTTAAAATTTTCAAATTCTTCTTCGTATTTATCCCTTGTCGGTGTGCCTACTTTACCGTATTTTTTATCCAAATGGTCGTCCCAGGAAACAAGATTATTTCCTTGATTTTGCTTCATAATATTTTTGTTTTAAACGTTCTGCTTTTTCAATTTCATTTTTTGGGGTTTTGTCAGTTTTTTTTTCAAAACCATTAAGCAGGATTATCAAATTTCCTTTGTCGAAAAAGCAGAAAATCCGATATATGTCGCTGCCTAATTTGATTTTTATTTCAAAAAGTCCGTCGGTCCCTTCAAGGCACTTGAAAAATTTCTCGGGGACCATTCTTAATGTCCTGACAAGTCCAATTACCCAATCAATTTTGTTTTGAACTTCTGGCTTTAGAGAGTAATAAAAGTCCCAAAAATCATTTCCGTAAACATAAGTCGTCCGCATAAATTTTTCAGTTACGGAACAAAGTTACCTATTTGGGCAACATCAACCAAATTTTAATAAAAATATTTTAAAAGCAGTCTTCTTTTAGTATGAGGCATATCGATTGAGTAAAAACTAGTATTTATATCATCATTCTCATTTATCGTCCACCAGATAAAATTTACCGGTATTGAAATCCTTAACCAGTGCAGTTTGTTGTTCAAAATGCTTACAAATAGCAGTAGCTATTAATGGAAGCACATCAGTTGGCATTCCTATAAGTTCAATGCTCATTGATTTTTCATTATATTTTTTTCCGGTTTTAAGATCTACAAAATGACCTTTAAAAAATTGACCAACACTAAAACCCAAATCCGATTTTTGATTCAGTATTTTATTTTTTATCATTAATTGCGTAATGTTTTTATTTTTCATTAAACGATTGACAAATGTTGCACAATTCTGCTTAAACCAGGTTGTGATTATGTTTGTTGTTAATTGAACACAATTCACATCGGTAGAAAAAACAATAATCCCGCCTCTATATTTTGATAGCTCACGTTGTTCCGGACTTATTCCTTCTTCTAACAGATCACCGGATAAGGAATATACTTTTGTATTTTCTTGTATATGATTAGTAAATTTTTCTTCATTCTTACGTGCTTGTGCTAACCATATTCCTTTGGCAACATATACCATATCCGGGATATCGGGTTTACCATCCGGGCTCAGATATTTGATTTTTCTGATAGTTGATTTTTTAAAAAAATCACGTAATCTCATATAATCTCCTTTTACTTTGCAATTAGCATAACAGAAACCTGGTTCATCACAAAAGGTTTTGGGCTAAAGCCCGGTTTGGTGTTGTCTTTTTTGACTCCGCCCTGAAGGACGGAGTTATTCACCCTCGATATCTTAAAAGTACGCTTCTCTGCGAAGACCCTTTTCTATAAAACCACAATAGACACATTAGGGCACAGTAGTCCTATTGCTAATCCTATTGTGACCTATTGTGCCAATTGTGGTAAAATGATATTGTATTTCATGGCATTAGTTAATATCAGAATCCGATCTTTCGGGTGAACTCAAGAGTCTCTTCGCGGCAGAACTTTGCAAGCTCTTCAATATCAGGCGCTGAGCCGTTGAGTATCTGGCGCAGCAGGTATTTCCGGGCTACGTTGTCGATCTGTCCTCCGGTGAGAGGAAAGTTGCCGGCAAGAAATAGAGATTCTTCATCTATCAGATCGGGAACTTTATCTTTCCATATAGCGGACATGGCTTCACACGAAGGCCGCTCAAACCGGATTTTATACAGGAACCGGCGTTCAAAGGCTTTATCGAGGTTACCGGCAAGATTGGTGGTGGCAATCAGTATGCCGTTGAGGTTATCGAGTTCATTCAGGATGATGTTCTGTATGGCATTTTCTGTCTGGTCCACGGCTGAGGTCTTGTTTTCAGTGCGGTGCGACAGGACGGCATCAGCTTCGTTGAAGACAAGTACAGGCGTCACTTCACTGTCGTTGACCAGTGAAGCATACTGGTCGAAGATACCTTTCACACGCTTTTCCGACTCACCATACCACAGGCTTTTGGTTTGGCTGATGTCGACCATCATCAGCGGCCGGCCGGTTTTCTTTGCGATCTGGTACACCGATTCAGTCTTGCCGGTACCGGGATCTCCGTGAAAAAGGATGGCAACACCTTTATGCATGTGATATCCTTCAAGACGCATCTGTACTTCACAAAACTGTTCTCTCATCAGAATACGCGTCAGGTCATCCAGGTCACGCTGCAAAGCCGGAGCAAAGAAGAGCCGCTTCTCTTCAATGGCATCAGGAGAGATTAGGTCCTTCTGCACTTTCTTTTTTACAATATCCAGTTCTTCATCAAATAATAAATCCATGGCTTTTTTAGTCAGTAACACGCTTCTGTCGTTGCGGAACAATCCGTCTTCGAGTTTTACGAGGTCGTATTTTATCAGCAGGCTTGTTCCTCTGACCAGGGCTTTGTGCATCTCAAATTTCACTCTGGTGCTGCTGAAAAGTTCGTTGCTGGCTGAACCCAGATCGACTTCCGGGTATCCTCTGAGGGCTTCATAACACATATAAAGGAGGAGGAATTTATCTTCAGGCGGGAGTTTATAATTATCCAGCTGCCTGACGAGGTTGTTTTCTTTGTTGGCGTCAAGCATGTGTTCGATATCCTCCTCCATTTCAATTGAAGTCAACGTATTATTGCTTCTTTCCTCGATGATTTCACGTATTCGGGCAAGTAACGCAACAACGTCAAGATTACTCATGTCAGGGGTTTTAAGGCCATCGTTTCTGAACATCGCTTCAAACACATCCTGTGTGATGTAAAACCGGAGGGAACTCAGGCCTTCCATCCGGCTGTCTCTTTCCCTGCGGATGAGCCGTAATTTCTGAAGCTGAAGCAAATCATTGAAACATGCAGCAGCTTTTATCGGGCTGCAATTCAGGAACTCTGCAATATCATCGATGGTCACCCAATTGTTATGAAAGCTTTTTCCAAAGATGATCGAAAATAAAATAGCTTGGGTTTCACTGCAATGAAGGAGACCGGTCAACTTTTCAAGATCATCTTTCACATCTTTAAATGATGACAGGTTGAGCTGTGAATTTTCAGCTCTCAAATACACATTGTCGAGATTTTTTGTTAAATTGTCGTCCTTAATTTTACTGTTAGTATACATATTCATTTTTTTAATCTGATGCAATATTACACGCCGGCAATGCAGTGAATCTGCATTATGGTGCAGGTTTCAGAAAAAGCAAAAAAAATTTATCATGCCTAAGAACAAGGAAGCACTTATCAGGTACAGGGTCATCAACCGATGTCTCCTCGATTATTCCTATGTCACAAAAGAGCAGCTCATCGCTGCGTGTGAGAATGCGCTTGACATCCATCCGCTTGGCAGCAGGACTATTGCAGGCGATATCAATGCCATGCGCTACGACCGGCACCTAGGCTATAATGCACCCATCCGTTACGACAGGATCAAAAGGGCCTATTATTATGAAGATCCGGGCTATTCCATCGATGCTTTGCCCATCAACAGTGATGAGATGGAATCACTGAAATTTGCCGCAGCCATCCTCAACCAGTTCAAGAATGTTGAGCTGTTCAGCAAATATTCGGGCAATGTGCAGAAGGTCATCGACATTGTAAATATTCGTCGCATAGAGAAGGATAAAGAGCCGCTTGACTTCATTGACCTGGAGAAGGTGCCTTTTGTGAAAGGCAGCGAGTACCTCGAAGAACTGATCACCATGATCAAGGCGCAACAGGTGGTCAACATCCGGTATCAGTCGTTCTATTCTGACCATTCACATACGCATGTCATACATCCCTATTTGCTGAAGGAATACAGGAACCGGTGGTACCTTGTAGGATTGCATGATGAATTTAAGGATATCAGGATTTATGGATTTGACAGGATCATGTCGATTGAAAAAAACATGGAAAAGGATTATGTGGCAAGCGGATTCAGCCCGGAAGAGTTTTTCAGGCACACCATCGGCGTCTTTGCCACACCGCCTGTTCCAAGTAAGGTGTTGCTGTCATTTAATAAACCGGAAGCACAGTATCTCATCACACAGCCGTTGCATGAGTCGCAGGAAATCATTGAAGAGAACGATGAACGGGTGATCATTAAATTAAATGTCGCACTGACGTCGGAACTTATCAATTTTATCTGGGGGTGGGGATCTGCGGTGAAAGTGCTAGAGCCGGAAGGTCTAGTGAAGACCATCCGTGATGGGCTGGAAAAAGCATTCCAACAATACAAAACCGAATAAAAAACGTACGGATGGCATCTCTCACAGAGATAATATCCGTGAACAAAGCTTTTAGAGCACGGATGCCATCTTTTATAAAAGATGGCATCCGTTTTTACCTGATATTTATCTCAGTCCTTAACCTGATGTCGGCTGAGGATGCTCCTATCTGCACCTCATATTTCCCCGGCTCAACGGCATATTGCTGAGCTTCAACATCCCAGTACGATAATTTTGAAATATCCAGTGGAATGACTACCTCTTTGATTTCCCCTTTCCTGATGTTTACGCGCTGAAATCCGATGAGTGTTTTCACAGGCCGGAAAAAAACAGGATCGATCTTTTTACCATAGACCTGTATCACCTCCTCTCCGTCATATTTACCTGAATTTGACAGGATGACATTCAGATTGATGAAGTCATTTCCGGTCACTTCCGTCCTGTCGGTATTTGCATTCTTATAGTCAAATGTTGTATAGCTCAGCCCAAAGCCAAATTCAAATTCAGGTTTACCTATGAAATAGCGGTATGTCCTTCCCTGCATGCGGTAGTCATCGAAAGGAGGAAGGTCTTTTACCGACCGGTAAAATGTGACCGGCAGGCGGCCGGAGGGATTCACATCTCCAAAAAG
The DNA here is from genome assembly GCA_026391695.1 of Bacteroidota bacterium. NCBI lineage: Bacteria > Pseudomonadati > Bacteroidota > Bacteroidota bacterium. The sequence goes on along the minus strand of JAPLDP010000021.1, from coordinate 120,899 downwards.
GACATCAGCGAGGGCAGTGCCACCCTCTTCGCCGGGATACCAGGCCATCAATACGGCATCGGCGAGCTGAAGTATCTCGGGAATGGCGACTGCACTGCCACCGGTGAGAACGACGATCAGGGGTTTGTCTTTTATCTTGTCTCTCATCTGACGAATGAACTCCACCTGGTTTTCAGGCAGTGCAATGTCGGGCCTGTCGCCACCTGTTCTGGTCATGATGGCTTCACCCTCCTCACCTTCCAGCATTCGGGTGAGGCCCATGAAGGCAATGGTCACATCAGCCATCCGGGCTTCCCAGAAACCATAGTAGTGGTCTTTTTTTGCATACAGCCGGCATCCCTGCAAATAGTCGACGATCGTCCCTGCATCCACCCGTTGCGTGATGCCTTCGAGGAATGTCACCATGTTACCCGACCATCCGTTATAGTTACCGACGAGTGCAAACACGTCGGTGGCTGTGGGACCGGTGACATATATCTTTTTCAGCGTATCGCCGCGCAGGGGCAGGATGCCGTTGTTTTTGAGCAGGACGATGGATTTGGCGGCAGCTTCATAGGCCAGCTGCCGGTGTTTATCGCAATCGACAATAGCAGGATCAATCGCCGAATAAGGATTCAATGAGTCCGGATCGAAGAGACCGAGCCTGAAACGGGTTCTCAGCAATGGCCTGAGTATTGAATCAATGGTGTTTTCAGTGACCAATCCCTGTTTCACAGCATCCGGCAGAACTTTATAAGTATACCCGCAATTGAGGTTGACACCGGCATTGGCAGCCATGGCAGCAGCTTCCACCTCGGTTTTGACTACTTTATGTGTTTTAAAGAAGTCATCGGGAGCCCAGCAATCGGAGACGATATGGCCTTTAAAACTCCACTCCTTACGCAGGATATCATAAAGAAGATAAGGGCTACCACAGCAGGGCAGGTCATAAAGCCTGTTATAGGCGCACATGACTGCTTCGACTTTGGCATCCACGAGTGACTTAAATGCCAGCAGGTAGGTCTCTCTGAAATCTCTTTCCTCAGGGAGTGCATTGAACTTATGACGTATATTCTCAGGACCGCTGTGGACGGCAAAATGTTTGGCGCAGGCGGCCGCTTTCAGATACTTGGGATCCTCACCCTGCAATCCCCTGACAAAGGCCACACCCAGGCGGGATGTCAAAAATGGGTCTTCACCATAGGTCTCCTGTCCCCTTCCCCAGCGTGGATCGCGGAAAATATTGATGTTGGGCGCCCAGAAGCTCAGCCCCGCATATTGGGCACGGTTGTTTTTCGCTGCTGCCACATTAAACTTGGCGCGGGCTTCGCTCGAAATCACCGCTGCCACGCGGTAAATGAGACTGTCATCGAACGTGGCGGCCAACCCTATAGCCTGAGGGAACACCGTGGCTTTGCCAGCCCTGGCTACACCATGCAGACATTCATTCCACCAGTTGTAGGCCGGAATGCCCAGGTTGTCGATAGCTGGACTGTTGTAAAGCATCATCGACGCTTTCTGCTCCAGCGTAAGCCTGGATATCAGGTCGTTGATCCTGACGTCAAGAGGTAAAGCAGGATCCTTAAATTCGTATTCTGAAGGTTTTTCTGTTGGATGCCACCATCCAACAAAAAAAGGGAAAAGAATTAATAACAGTGTAACATGGAGCATAAAAGGGGTTTTTATCATGGATGTCATATCTTTTCACGGATGGCATCTCTTGGAGAGATGACATCTATTTATAATTAATCCTTCAAACAGCAGAAACCCATATTTATTGAACAAATATATATCGTCGCAATATAATCTGTTTTATCAAAAAAAACAAATGAAAAATAAATAAACTCTAATATTCTAATCAACTACAACGGCTAAATAATATTTTGATGTGCTATTCGCAGTTATTTGCCAGTTATTTTTCTGTTGATAAACACCCTCCAATCACTAATGACAGAAAGAAATAAAAGATATATTTTGATTTTTTCATAATAGTGTTTTTGTATATAACTATCTTTAATGGGGATAAATTTTTTCTTTCAAATTTATGATAAATTAAAATCACAATTTCCAATTTGAACCTATTATGCCAACGATCGCACAATTTACAGCACCTGATCATTATATGGTCGATGATCTTTTAACAGATGAACAAAAAATTGTCCGCAGCGCTGCCAGGGATTGGGTTAACAGGGCGGTGCTTCCGGTCATTGAGGAGTATTGCGAGAAAGCCCAGTTTCCAATCCACCTGGTGAAGGAATTGGGAGAGTTGGGTGCTTTTGGTCCTTTTATTCCGCAGGAATATGGCGGCGCAGGGCTGGATTATATCTCCTATGGCCTGATCATGCAGGAACTGGAACGTGGCGACTCAGGCATACGGTCGATGGCATCGGTGCAGACATCCCTGGTCATGTTCCCGATATATGCCTATGGCTCTGAGGAACAGAAGATGAAATACCTGCCGCGGCTGGCTACCGGCGAGATCATTGGCTGCTTTGGGCTCACCGAACCCAACTGCGGCTCCGACCCGGGCAGCATGATCACCAGGATAGAAGATAAAGGCGACCATTACCTCCTGAATGGCGCTAAAATGTGGATCACCAACTCAGCCATTGCCGACATCGGCATTGTGTGGGCTAAGGATGATCAGGATGTCATCCGCGGACTCATCGTTGAAAAGGGACAAAAGGGATTTACGGCGCCTGAAACACATGGTAAATGGTCACTCCGTGCATCGGTTACAGGCGAGATGGTGTTCGACAATGTCATCGTCCTCAAGAGCAATATACTGCCCCTTGCCGTCGGATTACAGGGGCCTTTGCGCTGCCTCAATTCGGCACGTTATGGCATAGCCTGGGGTGCCATCGGCGCTGCCATGGATTGTTATGATGCAGCAGTGCGCTATTCGCAGGAAAGGATTCAGTTTGGGAAACCTATCGGCGCCATGCAGCTGCAGCAGAAAAAACTGGCCGAAGCACTCACCGAAATAACAAAAGCACAGTTGCTGGCATGGAGGCTGGGTACGCTTCAAAATGAAGGGAAGGTCACGCCGGCGCAAATATCAATGGCAAAGCGCAACAATGTGCACATGGCACTGACTATTGCCCGGGAAACACGTCAGATCCTTGGCGCTATGGGCATCACCAATGATTTCCCTATGATGCGGCATATGATGAACCTCGAGTCGGTCATCACCTATGAAGGTACACACGACATTCACCTGCTAATAACCGGGCATGAGATTACCGGATTGGAAGCTTTTCGTTAACAGTAAATAAGTCATCCGGTTTGCTTATTACAAATTAATAACTATCTTTGCCCCCCTGAAATTTAAAATTTCCAATTTTAAATTTTAAATTGTTATGGGAGTTTAGCTCAGTTGGTTCAGAGCATCTGCCTTACAAGCAGAGGGTCACAGGTTCGAATCCTGTAACTCCCACACCAAAAAAGCCATCAATTGTGATGGCTTTTTTATTTCACAGGGTCACACTTTAACGAAAAATAAATTAACAGAAAAATGACCCTATGAATTATTACTTCTATATCCTTCACAGTAAAATAAAAGATAAATATTATATCGGCTATACATCGAATCTTCAAGATAGGATTAAAAAACATAATACCAACCATCAGGGATACACCGGGTATGTGAATGATTGGAAACTTGTATATACTGAAGAGTATTCCACGAAAGAGAAAGCCTCTGAAAGAGAGCGTCAGCTAAAGAAATGGAAAAACACTATTCGGATTCGGAGCTTAATCTTCAAAGGTTCAGAGCATCCCGACTGACAGGTCGGGAGAGTCACAGGTTCGAATCCTGTAACTCCCACAGGAAAGAGGGCTGACATCTCCAAATCGGAGATGTCATCCCTCTTTTTCCCTTTTTATTTTTACATTTGTACACTGACATAATTCCGTCGGGCATTGAAAGATTTCACCAGGCTCACATATCTCCTCCTCTTTGTTTGTATCCTGTTCCTTGCCGGATGTAGCTCTTCGCACTGGCTGACTGAACCGGGGTACCTCCTGAATAAGACATCGCTTAAAACAGATCATAAAGATGTGGATGCCGGTGAGCTGGAAAATTTCATCCAGCAGAAGCCCAACAAAGGATTCCTGAGACTTTATTACAGCCAATGGATATACGCTAAGGCAGGCAAAGGCACGCAGACAAAATTTAAAACGTGGATAAAAAATAAATTCGGCAAACCACCGGTGATGCTCGAAAACCGCATGACTGAAAACTCCTGCCGCGATATGAAAGCTTACCTGAATAATATTGGTTATTTTAACTCTAAGGTCAGCTCTGAGAATACTTACAGGAAAAAGAAAGCCCATGTAAAATATGTCATCAACACCGGCGCTCCTTATATATTGCTTAATATCACATGGAGCATACCCGATGACACCCTGAAGAAATTTGTCTATACGGAGATGGGTAATACGCTGGTCAAACCGGGTGATGTTTTCAACGTCTACACCCTGGATGAAGAGCGCAGCCGTATTACCAGGAATCTTAAAAACCAGGGGTATTATAACTTCATCACAGATTATATCACTTATGAGCTGGATACCAGCCTGAATGCCCATTCAATAGATATCACCGCATATATTCAGAATATCCGTTACCGTTCACCCGAATATCCCGATTCGGTCCTCGAGCTGAAACACAAACGCTTTATCATCAACAATATCTATATCAATCCGGAATTTAACACCCCGTTTCCCGACAGCGTCCGTCGCGATACGATGGAATTTATAATAACAAAGCCTGATCACAACGATACCCTCAGCGGTTATTTCTTCATCCACTATGGCGATTTCAAGATAAGACCCAGGGTTTTTACTCAGTCGATCTTATTTAAAAAAGGGGATATTTACAATTTTAAAGATCAGACCGAGACCAACACCCAGTTGTCGCGGTTGCCTGTGACGCGCCTGGCCACCATAAACTTTGATGAGCTGAATACCACAGGGAACACCCCCGGTAAGGATTTTGGCCTGCTCAACTGCCGGATAAATATTTTGCGGTCGCCGGTCAACGCCTTTTCTGTCGAAACCGACGTCACCAACTCAGCCGGTAATCCCGGTGTGGCAGGGAGTTTCACATTCCAAAATAAAAATATCTTTCGGGGTGCAGAGGTATTCCGCATAAAACTGCGGGGCTCGGCAGAAATCCAGAAAACAGCTGGCAGCAGCACGAAAAAACTGGGTATCTTCAACACATTTGAAACAGGTATTGAGTTCAGCCTCCAGTTTCCCCGGTTTCTTATCCCCATCAGTCAGGAAAGGTTTCCGAAATATTTTAAACCCCGCACATCCATCATCACCGGATATGGCTTTGAGTTCTGGCCTAAATATGAACGCACCCTTCTGAACCTTTCATTTGGTTATAACTGGGAACCACAGATCAACAACCGGCATTCGTTTTATCCTGTTGAGATCAGTTCGGTGAAAATCAAAGCTTTTGACTCAACCTTCTACAGCGATCTCCACAAGACACATGACCTGCGACTGATCGAGCAATATACCGACCACCTGATCATGGACATGCGCTACAACTATATTTTCAGCAGCCAGAAAATCAAAACAACTGTTGATTTTATTTATCTTGATGTCAGCGGTGAATCGGGTGGGAACCTGCTATATACTATAAATAGATTAACGGGTGCTTCAAAAAATGAGAATGGCAAATATACTATTCTGCGTATTCCCTTTTCACAATATCTCAAAGGAAATATCGACCTGCGATATTATCACTATTTAAATCAGGACAACATCCTCGTTATGAGAGGGTATATGGGGCTAGGCATACCCTTTGGCAATTCCGAGGCTTTACCTTTCGAAAGGGCATTCTTTGGTGGCGGTGCAAATGATCAGCGGGGGTGGCAGTTCATGCGGCTGGGTCCGGGTTCATTTTACAGTGACACACTGAAAGATATTGACCGCATGGGAGATATCAAACTGATGGGCAACATTGAATTCCGTTTCCCTGTCTATTCGTTCTTTCACGGTGCATTATTTGCCGATGCCGGCAATATCTGGCAGCTCCATGCCAGCGAGGCATTTCCCAGCGGACAATTCAAATTGGACGAGTTTCTGAGTCAGATGGCCGTGGATGCCGGCATCGGCTTCCGCTTCGACTTCGACTTTTTCATCTTCCGGCTTGATGTAGCCTCCCCTGTCCTTGATCCGTCGCACACAGCCGGTGACCGCTGGATATTCAATAATAAAAACGTCGCTCATTTGGTGTGGAATTTTGCGATAGGATATCCGTTTTAATTGCCAATTGTCAATTTGGCGATTTGACGATTTGACGATGGCATTCTGATGACCTCTTATTAATATGAACATATCCGACATCGAAAGATTACTTCTCCGGCAATTCCCTTACAATCCCACTGAGGGCCAGAAGAAGTTTATCCTGAAACTTTCGCAATTTCTGATAGATTTTGAAAAGCCCTCTCTATTTATTCTCAAAGGTTATGCAGGTACGGGAAAAACGACTGTCGTCAGTGCGCTAGTGCAGATGTTATCGCTGCTGGGAAAGCAATCTGTGCTTCTGGCCCCCACCGGTCGTGCTGCCAAAGTTCTGGCGGCCTATTCCGGTCATCAGGCCTTTACGATCCACAAAAAGATCTATCAGCCGCGCGTGGCCAGCGATGGCAGCATCATCATGACACTGGCACAGAATACCCATTCAAACACTCTTTTCATCGTCGACGAAGCATCCATGATACAGAATGATAATCCGAACGATTTCAGCCTGTTTTCGCAGCGCAACGTGCTTGACGATCTGTTCTCCTATGTGAGCCAGGGCAGGAACTGTAAGCTCCTGCTCATCGGCGATACGGCACAACTGCCTCCGGTCGGGCTTTCCATCAGCCCGGCACTCGATACCGCATACCTGAAAAATGCCTACCACATAACCATCGAACTGCATGAACTCACCGAGGTGGTCCGGCAAGCCCATGACTCCGGGATATTGTATAATGCTACACTGCTCCGTAAGAAAATTAAAACCACAGCAGCCACTCCGCCATTTTTTTCAGTTTCTTCCTTTGATGATGTGGTGGAAATTAATGGCGTGGACTTCGAAGACCTGCTGAACAAAGCTTATTCCACACACGGATGGAGCGATGTTGTGGTCATCTGCCGCTCCAATAAAAGAGCCAACATGTATAACCAGGAAATACGCCGCAGGATTCTCTACCAGGATAGTGAAATCACAGCAGGTGACCTGCTCATGGTGGTGAAGAACAGTTACTTCTGGCTGCCACCTGATTCCCATGCCGGATTTATTGCCAATGGCGATATCATCGAGATCATGCGCATCAGAAGGATTTACGAAATGTATGAATTCCGCTTCGCCGATGTGTTGGTCAGGATGCTCGATTACCCTGACGAGAAGGAGTTTGATACAAGGATTCTCCTCGACACACTGACCAGTGAATCACCCTCACTCAGCAGCGACGATAACCGCCGCTTTTTCAGTATTGTCATGGAGGATTATGCCGACATGGAGAAAAGAAGCTCGCGTGTGGAACAGGTGAAAAACAACCCATATTATAATGCCCTGCAAGTCAAATTTGCCTATGCCCTGACCTGCCATAAGACACAGGGAGGACAATGGAACACCGTGTTCATTGACCAGGGGTATGTGAGAGATGAGATGATTAATGTGGAGTTCATGAGATGGTTGTATACAGCGCTTACACGGGCAAAGGAAAAGGTGTACCTGGTGAACTTCAATGATAAATTCTTCAGCAGGTGATCTTTTTATTTTAAAAGAACTGTCAAGTAGTACCATGTACTTTCGGGCATAGTCTGCATCTATCGGGGAACAGACTGAATTAATGCCACAGCATAGGCTGATATCCCTTCACCCCGGCCAACATAGCCCAGCTTTTCTGTTGTTGTCGCCTTAATCGAAATGTCTTCCTCACTCATCCCCAACACTCCTGCAAGAACTTTTCTCATTTCCGGAATAAAAGAAGAAATTTTCGGTTCCTGCAAGCAGACGGTAGCATCAATATTGCCGATGGCATACCCTTTTTCAGTAAGCATGTCTTTTACCCTGCCAAGGAGTATTGTGCTGTCAATATTTTTAAATTCCAACGATTTATCAGGAAAATGATAGCCGATATCTCTCAGGCCGGCAGCGCCGAGTAGGGCATCACAGATGGCGTGGATAAGGACATCGGCATCGCTGTGACCCACAGAACCCTTCGTATAAGGGATAATGACGCCGCCAAGGACAAAAGTCTTGCCGGACTCGAGTGGATGAACATCAAAGCCAAATCCGACCCTGATTTTCATCAATTAAGATTTTGGGTATCTCGATTTACTACGGCATCAAAGTTAAATGTCAGCGTGAACCGCAGCGTATTTTCGAGTGGATTCTTTTGGTCGGTAGGTATAAGATAGGAGAAATCCAGTCCGAAGACGTTATATCTGAGGCTGGCGCCAAGCGTGAAGAACTTGCGGTTGCCTTTTGTCTTATCTTCCCAGAAATATCCGCCTCTCACGCCAAATTGCTTGTCGTACCAGTATTCTGTTCCAATAGAGAAGCTGAACTCGCGCATTTCCTCATTAAAACCGCCGGGAGCATCATAAAACGACTGGTATATTGCTTTGACAATACCTATATCGGGATTTTCCCCTGCAACGATCACAGATTCCCCGTCAACCGTATCGTATATTGGCGGCGTTGGAACAAGTAGCTTGTTCACATCGACCATGAACGACAGAGAGTTAAATTCATCAATGTCTAATGTTATCGATGGCCCGATGCGAAGGTTGGTAGGTATGAAGTCTTTTTCCGTATTATCATCGCTATAAGAGATTTTAGCGCCGATATTGGAGATATTTGCTCCGATGTTAAACGATCCGCCAGAGAGGTTTCTGCTTTCCAAAGGTGTGGTATAATAAAAGGCAACGTCAGTAGCGACAGAGTTACCTGGGTGTGTGGCAGCACCGGCAACATATTGTCCCTGTGTAAGGTTGGAATGAATATAACGCGCCGAAACAGCACCCGACCATTTGGGCCCCAGTTTACGGGAATAAGTGGCATCAATAGAAAATTCATTGGGTTTGTAATTGCCGATGATCTCACCCTGTATATCGGTAAATGTAATATCGCCAAGAGAGAAATACAGCAGCGACATGGCCAGAGTCTGCCGATCGTCAAGTCTTTTAAATCCGGCCAGGTAAGCCAGGTTTATATCGCTGACGAGAGCCCGCAGCCAGGGACTGTAAGAGACAGAAAAACCCATATCCTTATCAATGAACGCATATTTTGCCGGATTCCAATGCATGGAATTGGCATCCGGAGTTGATGACACACCCACATCGCCCATGCCTCCCGCCCTGGCATCCGAAGCTATCATGAGAAATGGCACAGCCGTGGTAATGGTATTCAGTTGACCTAGATAATTTGGTTTGTCACTATTCTGAGCACTTATTACAGAGGTTAGGAATAAAAAACCTGAAAAAACCACCAGCCTGATTTTCAGCGATATTATCTGCATAGAGTTTATCAATTTTTGAGTCTGCAAAGATATGAAATTATTATTACTTCTGAACGCCTTTTTAAAAAACTTATTGCTGATCAAAGATATTATATCAGTTAAAAATGATAAGTTTACCGGATAACGTTTGTTTTGATAATTTATTATTATCAACGATGACCTGATAGATATAAATACCACGGCTGAAAGGAGAGCCATTATTTCCAGTCCCGTCCCAGTAAATTGGTTCGGCATGATAACCTTCAGAGATGATCATTTGCGGGCCAATGGTTGTCATCAGGTTGCCCAACATATCAAAAATTCTGATCTCCACTTGCAATTGGGCATTGAACTGGTTATGGTCAAATTGGAATGAAGTGCCACTGGTCACCGGATTTGGGTAATTCATCACATGAGATATGGCTACGTCAATAGTAAGTGAAACCATAAAATCAATAGTCACAGTGGATGAATTATTCTGAAGGTCCCATGCTTTCACTGTTAAGGTATGAGGCCCTTCGGCCAGGTCATGAAAATAATACCTCACTATGCCACTTTGATATGTATCGAGACCTGGCTCGAAATAGTCATTCAGTGTGATGGCTTCGTCTGAATGTCCGTCGAGATAACCTATGATTTCATGCCCGATGCCGATACCGTTTGCATTTATGCCGCAATCGTCTGTAAGATAGGCAAGCAACAGGGGATTCTCGTTAATGACATCACCGGACCGGAAATTTGTATCATTCATAAATAACCTGATGACAGGGCTTTCCATATCAGGTACCACCTCCTGGTCAATATCGCCTATAATAAAATTGTCATAGTAGCCTGAAGCATCCATACCGGCATTCCGGGCATAGTAACTTATTTTACCATTTCCATAGCTATAGGAAATATCTTTTGGCAGCATGAAAGAAAAAGAAAATTCACCATTTATGATACTAACCTGGCCTTTATAAAGGATATTTTTCTGAACGTAGAAAGGTGCCGGGAAGCTCTTGGGATCGTTGCCCAGGGTATTGACTACACCGGGCTTATCATATACTAATGGGAATAGAGTACCGCCGAAAGCCATATCGATGTTGCCCTGATCATCTACGACAGCACCCCTGACTGCCACGGTGCTCAGAGCTCTCACTGTGTCGGGCGCCCCATCGGCAGGAGAATTGTTGAATGAAGTGGTTATAACGGAATAACGCGGATATGCCAATTGCAGAGCAGGATCTCCCAGGAGGACGATATTCCGGATATTATCGTTGGGCGGATTCTTCGACAATCTTATGAGGTCGCCAATTCGCCAGTACTGTCCGTTACTTTTTTCAAAGACATGTTCATAGAAACGCTTATTCATTAAAAAGTTGGATTGGGCAAAAGCGAGTCTGGTGGTGGTGATCAAAGCGATGCCGCCTCCATTGGGGTTAAGGAAAACCTGTTCTCCTGCCGATGTCCGGCCCGGGTCATCAAACCTGCTGAATTCACAAGTGGCGGTGACAAACAGAGGCAGTCTGTCGAAATTCGTCCATGAATTGATATCTGTCATCTCCAACACCTTTTCATCTGACCATCCTTCCTCACCTCCATGCCCGGTATAATTCAAGATCAGCACGCCATCTTCAACACGTTTGTTCAGGGCCTTTTTAGCATCCGGATAGCGTTGGCCCGCCGGAGTGGATATCTGTTTAAAGGCATCAAAGTAGATCTTGTCAATGTTTATGGTTTTGTTGTTTGCCCTGATGTATTCAGATAACTCCTCAGCCTGCTTGAAATGGAGGTTATTATCTTCATCATCGGCAACATAACAAATATTATTGCGCCAGTTGCCAAGAACATTTTGAGAAGTGCTGAGGTAATGCTCAATTTTCCCCACAAAAATTTCTGCCTCAGCTTCAGATGTCACCGGCAGACGTCCGATGCCAATATCAAGACCTCCCATGCCATCATTCCCTTCATCCGGGTCAAAGAGACCGAAAAAATCATCGGAAACAAAGGACGAAGTCAAAAGAAGTGATTCTCTCGACTGAAATGTCGGGATAAAGTTGGTATTGCTGGTAACGCGGTCTTTGGGATCATATGTGCCATCACCAACCAGGAGAAGGTATCGTGGTCTATTTGCAGAATCAGCCCTTTTATAAAGCATTCTCATGAAATTCCTGATAGCAGCAATATCCTGCGATCCGGACGAAAACTCATTATAGATCTGCTGCGGCGTCACCACTGCTACCGTCAGTCCATCCTTCTCATTGTGCAGGTCGGCCAGGTGAAAGGCCTGATCAAGAAACAGCGGGTGACTGACAATGACCATGTCAATAGGCTCAATACCATGAAGATTCTGGTTAATGACCTTTTCAACAAAAACCGGACTGTAGAACGATGTTTTGTCAAAAGCAATGAAGTGCCTTAAAGTATCTGTCGCCATCCGGAACCGGAGCTGTGTGCCTGTCAACTCAGCTGCAACAGCACGTACATCAAGCGGATTGGATACCTCCCATACAGTAACCTGTTCATTTGCAGAGGACATAATAAATTCAGCAATTTTATCCCTGCCCATGGAGTTGATATCACGAAACGACACCTGCCCCCCGGGAAACAGAAGATGCCTGGTCACATTAATTTCCAGATAATTCAGCCATCCCAGTGAGGTGGTCGTCGGTGGATCATATATGATCTTGAAATCCAGCGCAGGGCCTGTGACTTGGAAATATTCCGCAGTAATGGTTTTTCGGGCATAAACAGTTGTCGAAGTGGGAGAAATCCCGCTGACAGATGCTGTGATGACAGCGGTATTTCCATAGTTGACCGTAAAGGTGCTGGATGTCGTTGACTTGGCAGCCACATTAAGCCGCATGTAGACCAAAGCTGACGTGTCAATATCCGGAAAATCAAATGATACGGTTTCCGAGTTATCTATAGGGCTGTATTTCTTCCCGTACCATTCCTTGCCCGATTTGATAAGGTTGGTGAGGTCGGGGTCATAGCAGGCAAAATCATTGTAACTGACAACTGTATCCGTAGGTGTAGCCGAAGTCGAAGTGACAGTGCTGAGCCGTCTGCCATTGTCACCGGAAGGAGTAACAGTTAAAAAGTAATATGTGTAATCATCATACAGGTGATTGGTATGTTCAAATTTAGCCCTGAAAGGATTAAAAGACCATACTGTTGACGACTGCCCGTAAAACAGGATATAGTCATCCGTGTCGAAATGCCCATCCTCTTCACCCTGGACATAAATAGCCATTTCAGACAGGTCATCCATGCCGGCGTCAAAGTTCGATTCTGCAAGCATGCCGGCCGGATTACCATATAGCCGCAGTTTTCTGGGATCAATGGTGGTTGGGTCCAGACCAATACCCACCAAATCCTGATATGTCACCTTATAGATCCCTGTCTTGTCTACTTTGAATTTGTACCAGTCACCAAATTCCAATACCGACTGGTCAGCATAAAGGTGTTTCCCTTCCTGACCTCCAAAACCCGGAAAGGGTAAAACAAGACATATAAGGAAACACAGGCGATATGAATGCACTATTTTCAAAAGGCTTCCCCTCTTCTTTTTAAAATCACCTGAAAACATCATTTCCGACTACCTGTAGATAACTAACTTTGCTGATTTCTCAGCATATTCACCATAATTTGAGCGGATTCCGGCACGGTACAAATAGATACCCGCTCTGAGCCGGAAACCATTGTCGTCAGTGCCATCCCACCGTATGGGAGCTATCCTGTAGCCCTCGGCATAACCCGAACTTCTGATCGATTTAACACGTTGCCCGGTAATAGAGAATATGTCGATGGTAATATCCAGGATCTGATCGGCACTATTATGTTCAAAGCTGAAATTTGTATAATCCCTGAACGGATTGGGATAATTTATCATGTCACCGATCGTAAAGCTATCTGACCCTCTGACCACAAAATTGATCGTTTCTTCCGATGAATTATTAAAGGCATCCCATATCTTGAATTTTATCTGATGAGGGCCTTCGCTCAAACCAAAAAATGGATAGCGCACGCTTCCACTCTTATACGTGTTAAGGTCCGATTCATAAAAATCGTTGAGTACTTTAATATCTTCGCTTTTATCATCGAGTATGGCTGTGATATCGTGACCGATGCCATTGCCAACAGTATTGATGCCACTCTCATCGCTCACGATGGCAAGCAGAACTGGATTTTCATTGGTCATACCACCGTCAAGGAAATTTGTATCATTCATATACAAATGGATTTCCGGTCCCATCTGGTCAAGAGAGGCATCTTTATTAAATCCGCCGATGATGATATTGTCATTGTATCCGTTGGCGTCGGTTATCCCATTTTCAGCATAATAACTGATCTTCCCATAGCCATACTTATAGGCTATGTCCTTGGGTACGATAAAGTTTAAGCTGAACACGCCATCAGTGACTGTTGTTTTGCCTTTATACAGGAGGCTTTTGCGGATTTCGAATGTGCGGGGTTGGTCACCGTCGTTTGCCAGTGTACTGATAACAAGAGGCTTATCAAACACCGTGGTATGAATAGTACCATTAAAGTCGGATATCATTCTGCCCATATCATCTGTAATCATACCAGTGATGATGACTTCCGACAATGCGTTAAGGGTATCTGGTTCGGAGTTCACGTCACGGTAATTGACGGTGGATGTGATGACATTCTCACGCGGGTAGGCAAGGCGCTGGGCAGGATCGCCCAAGAGGACAAATTTACGCCCGTTGTTATCAGAACCGCTTTCCCGTTTCGACAGCCTGATAATATCGCCCATTGTCGGAAAGTGGCCGTCAATTTTATCAAAGGCATAAGTATAAAAACTTTTGTTCAGGTTATAGTTGGGGCTGCCAAACGTAGCTCTCGATGTTGAGAAGAGAGCCAGGCCACCACCATGGGGATTAAGAAACACATACTCCCCTGCCGACACTCTGCCGGGGTCGTCAAAGCGGCTGAATTCACAGGTTGCAGTGACAAAAACCGGCATATTGTCGAAATTCCTCCAGTTATTGATATCGGAGATTTCAAGAATACGTTCGTGAGCCCAGCCCACTTCACCGCCATGCCCAGTATAATTGATTATTAATGTGCCTTGTTCAACCTGGTCATTGATGGCTTGGTTGACATCCGGATACCGCTCCCCTCCCGGTGTGGAGACCTGCTTATAGGAATCGAGATAGATTTTATTCACGTTATAATCAGGATAAGCAGTGTCAACATAATTGGCCATACCTTCAGCCTGGATGAAATGTATGTTGCTGTCTTCATCGTCGGCAATGAAACAAACATTATTTCGCCAGTCACCCATCACTTCTTCAGAGGGGATGCTGTAATGAAAGATCTTATCAATGGCAGCCTGTGCTTCTTCCACAGAGGCGACAGGCAACCTGCCTACTCCGATATCCAGCATATCTGCCTCATTTGTGCCTTCTCCATAATCAAGGAATCCATAATAATCATCTGTGACATACGACAACACCGGGTGAAGGGATTCATCTGACTGGTAGGTCGGAATAAAATTCGTGTTCGACGGCATTCTGTTCATATTGTCATAGGAACCGTCACCAAACAGCAGCAGATATCTGGGTTCATTCCCTGACGGGGACCTGTCATAAAACATTTTGATAAAATCGCGTATGGCTGATATATCCTGTGCGCCGGATGAAAATTCATTATAAATTTCCTGTGGTGTGACTACAATAAACCTCAAACCATCGAGGTCAGCATGATGCTGTCCCAATGCTCTGGCCTGCTCCAGAAACAGAGGGTGTGAAACAATGACCAGGTCGGTTTGACCCAGCCCGTGCAGGTTCTGGTTAACAACAGTCTCAATAAATTCCGGACTATAAAAAGATTTTCCGTTAAAAGCGATGAATTCCCTGAGCGTATCGGTCGCCAGCCTGAAAATCAGATTGCCTCCTGACAGTGTGGCATCCACCAGACGGGTATTCACAGGATCGGTGACATCCCATATTTTAACATCACCTGATGCATTACCAACAGTGAATTCCGATATTTTTCCGTTCCCGATCGACTGAGCATCACGGAACGGCATCTGATCACCGGACATGATCAAATGGCGGCGGACATTTAGTTCAATAAAATCAAGCCATCCGATAGAAGAAGATGTGGACTTGTTATAACGGATCCTGACATTCAGACCAGCCCCCGAAGGCAGAAACTCATTCACAGCCACAGCCTTTCTGGCATATTGGCTGTTATATTGTGTGGATATGGAAGCCACACTTGTCGTTACCACATGTCCGTCAGCAGTGACCGTAAAGCTGCTGGTTGACGTGGATCGGGCGACTAATCCCGCTTTCAGGTAAACAGTGGAATTTTGATCTATATTGGGAAATTCAAAAGGTAATGTATATTCGGTGACCATATCGAAAAGCTCTCCAAACCACTGCCGGCCCGATTTAATGAGATTTACCTGATCCAGCTCATGCGCTGCAAAATCATTGAACGAGCTCACCTGGTCAGTAACCTGTGACGTGGTACTCTCTTCAGGAGATATGCGCTTGCCGGGGCCAAGATCGGCTGTAAGAAAATAATAGTTTCTATCGGAGTATAAATGATTGGCGTGTTCGAATTGTTGTTTCAGCGAATTATATGTCCACGACACAGGCGACTCGCCATAAAAGAGGATATAATCACCCTCGTCAAAGTGGCCATCCTCTTCGCCCACGACCTGTATGGCATTCTCTGCAAGATCGTCATTTCGGGCTACACTGGTATTTTCGGGAAGCATACCGCCACCATTGCCATAAATCCGTATGTTTCGCGGATCAATCGCTGCCGGATTTATACCCATAGCCGAAAGCTGCTGATAATTAATGATATGGATACCTGTATTTTGTACAGCCATCCGGTACCAGTTGCCTGATGTAAGCACTGAAGCCTGAACATAGCTTCTCACCGACCGGACATCTGAGCCATTTTCCTGGCCGGGTGAAGGAATTATTTCGACTGTGAATGAAACAAGCTTCTCATAATTCCCGAGTAAACCATTTTTACGGATCGGAACAAAGGAAAATGTCAGAAAAGGTTTCCTGCGTTCATAACTCACAGTCGTGTTAACGGAGATGGAATCCTTAAGGTTGGCGAGTTCCGGCCATAAAGATGGATCTGTTAACGGCAGATCCTCAAAAATCAGATTCTTCAGTAAAACTTTATAGTCTGACCCGGCTTTTTCAAGGGGCACTCTTTTAAAATATACCGGCAGCGTCCCTGTTTCTTCAAAATAATTCGCACCTTCAAACATAAGTACCGGAACAGAATCCAGGTCAGAAAACCTGTACGAAAAAATATCTTTCCACAGGATGGTTGTTCTGCTTTCAGCATCCTGTGCTTTGCTGCAGATGAAAGCCTGTAAAAACAATAAAAGAATTATCGGGAATCTGACCTTCATTCGTAACTTATCGGTGATTTTCACAGCGGCAAAATTAATCATTTCGGCGGAACAGGGTATTCATAAGACCGTTTCAAGGTAAAAAAAGTTGCTTCCGGACAAAGAAACTTCAGCCCATTGCACCGAAAATGTTCAAAATTGTTCTGTATGAATAGTGTAACATTTTCAGAATAAAAAAGTTTAAAATATCAGAGATAAACATAATTTTGCAATTTTAACGTTATACAAAAGATTATATTGCTGGTATAAAAAAAACGATGAAGTATTTAATATTTTTCGTAATATTGTTGCTTCATTCTTGAAAAAGGTGTTCATGGCGAAAAAACTGCTGTACGTAATTGTGGTTTTGTGTCTGTTATTCCCAGGCTTTCAGTCATCTGCGCAGGACCCTGAGTTTTCACAGTTTTATGCAAATCCATTATATTTAAATCCGGCTTTTGCAGGCACCACCTTTTGTGGCCGGCTCACGCTGAATTACCGGAATCAATGGCCTTCCATTTCCAAAGGATATGTCACTTATGACGCGGCTTACGACCAATATCTTGAGAAAATAAACAGCGGCTATGGATTGGTGTTCATGGGCGACCGGCAGGGCGATGGAGCACTATCGACCATGTTGATAAGCGCATTGTATTCCTACAAATTAAGAGTCAGCAACTCATTTAATGTGGACTTCGGCGCTCAGGGCACATATGGCCAAATAAAGATGGATTGGAACAAGTACATCTTTGGTGATATGATCGATCCCAATACCGGTGCAACGACAAATCCCACACAGGAGTCAGAGGCTGACTGGAATAAAAACAAATCTTATATTGACTTTTCAGCCGGCCTTGTCGCAGGATACCAGGATAAGGTTTTTGGCGGTATTGCCGTACATCACCTGAATGAACCCGATAACGGGCTGCATATCCAATCTACCAGTACTCTTCCCATGAAGATTACGGTGCACGCCGGAACAGAATTCAACCTGTCATCATTACGTTTTGGTTCAGGGGAAAATGATGAATTTACCATTTCCCCCAATATTCTCTATCAGCAACAGGATAAATTCCATCAACTCAATGTGGGTATGTATGGAAAGGCTTATCCTTTCATTGGGGGATTGTGGTTCAGGCATAATTTTGAAAATCCCGATGCTGTGATAGTCCTGCTTGGATTCAAACAGCAAAATTACCAGCTGGGCTACAGTTTTGATTTCACCGTTTCAAAGCTGGGTATCAACTCAGGCGGCGCACATGAAGTGTCTTTTATGTGGGAATTCTGCATTTATAAAGAAGATTACAAAAAGAGGCGTATCAGAACAATAAAATCGCCCACATTTTAGTTAATAAGTGGTTTAAAAATTTAAAATCCAACATAACGATGATCAAATTCTCGAAATTAAATTACTGGCTTTCATTAACAGTCATGCTGGTGATCCTGGCTTCATGCGGTAAAACAGGAATATTCAAGAAAGAGTCATCCAGGACAACAGGATGGGCTTATAATGATCCAAAATGGGGTGGATATGAAGTCGCCCAATATCAGGAACAAATAACAGGTCCCGGACTGATATTCGTTGAAGGTGGCACCTTTACCATGGGAGCTACCCAACAGGATGTTATGTACGAGTGGGATAATATTCCCAGAAGGGTCACTGTTCAATCTTTTTATATGGATGAAACCGAAGTGGCGAATGTAGATTGGTGTGAATATCTTTACACTCTAAACAGGATTTATGGAACAGATTATCCGGAAGTAGGCCGCAAAGCCTTGCCCGACACGTTGGTGTGGAGGGATAAACTGGCTTTCAATGAACCCTTTGTTGAACAGTATTTACGCCACCCGGCATATCAGAACTATCCTGTTGTGGGTGTCAGCTGGATACAGGCTACAGAATATTGTGCCTGGCGTACCGACAGGGTCAATGAAATGCTGCTGGTTGAAAAGGGCATCCTCAAGCTCGACCCGGACCAAAAAAATGAAAATAGCTTCAACACTGAAGCCTATCTCGCCGGCCAATATGAAGGCCTTGTCAATAAAAACCTGCCAGACCTCCGCCCTAATGGCAATCCTGACGGCCGCAAAGTCAAGATGGAAGATGGCATCCTGCTTCCAAAATACCGGCTCCCAACCGAAGCTGAATGGGAATACGCCGCTTATGGCCTGATCGGTAATACCATGACCGAAAGAATAGTCGAACGCAGAACTTATCCCTGGAACGGAGATTACGTGAGAACTGATGAGAAAAAATATTACGGTAATTATATCGCCAACTTTAAACGAGGAAGCGGTGACTATATGGGTGTTGCCGGTAACCTGAATGACGGCGCACTGATACCGGCTGAGGTCGGTTCATACTGGCCCAATGATTATGGTCTGTACAACATGGCCGGCAATGTTGCCGAATGGGTCCAGGATGTCTACCGTCCTCTCAGTTTCGAAGATGTAACCGACTTGAATCCTTTCAGAGGAAACGTGTTTCAAACTAAAGTGATTGACGAAACTGGCATGATAGCTCAAAAAGACAGCCTCGGACGTATCCGTTACAGAGAGGTTACACCTGAGGAGGCCGCAGGAAGGAAAAATTACCGTAAAGCAGACAATATTAACTACCTGGATGGCGATTATCCCTCAACACTGGCTACTGACTGGATGCAACAGCCTGCGCTTGCCAATACAACCCAGCTCATGTACGATTATGGTAAGACGTCTCTGATTAATGATAAAGCCAGGGTGTATAAAGGTGGCTCATGGAGAGATCCTGTCCATTATCTGAGCCCCTCAGCAAGAAGATTCCTCAACGAAAATGAAGCCACAAATTATATCGGCTTCAGATGCGCCATGAGCAGGGTGGGTGATGTCATCTCCAGATAATCAGCAGAAGGAGACAAGGCAAACAGGACAGGAAGAGAAACTTCTGAAACTCTACCAACTCTTCCTGCAACATCCGGTTATATGCACGGATAGCCGGAGAGTGACTCCAGATTCGATTTTCTTTAGCTTGAAAGGTGAATATTTCGACGGCAATCGCTTTGCCGCTCAGGCTCTGGATGCAGGGTGCCTCTATGCTGTGGTGGATGATCCGAAATATGTTGTAAATGACCGTTATCTCCTGGTCGCTGATGTGCTTCACACACTCCAGCATATGGCCTGCCATCACCGGAAACAATTTAACATCCCAGTCTTAGCAATCACAGGCACGAATGGAAAAACTACAACCAAAGAGCTGTGTCATGCAATTCTCGCATCAAAATTTAACACTGTCGCCACCTCCGAAAATCTGAATAACCAGATAGGTGTGCCACTGACACTTCTGTCAGTAAAATCCGATACAGAGATGGCCATTATTGAAATGGGAGCCAATCATCAGGGAGAGATTACCTCCTTATGCCAGATGGCTTTACCCACACATGGGATGATCACCAACATCGGTAAGGCCCACCTGGAAGGCTTCGGCGGATTCGAAGGTGTTGTAAGGGCAAAAAAAGAACTCTATGATTATTTCCAGCATACGGGGAATGTGATCTTTTATAATTCAGATAATGCGCTGCTTAGCAATCTGTCAGCCGGACTGGACAGGATTGCATACGGATATTCAGCACATTCCTCCATGTCAGGTGAAGTCATTACAACAGACCCGTTTTTAGTTATCAATCTGAATATAAAAAATGCTCTGACACAATCAGTTGAGACAGTCGAGATTCACACGCATCTCATAGGTCATTATAACTTTGAGAATATCCTTGCTGCAGCCTGTATAGGAAATTTTTTCACCGTTTCCCTTGCAGAAATACAGAAAGCTATTGAACAGTACCATCCCTCAAATAACCGGTCACAGGTCGTTCACTCCCGCCTGAATACCCTCATCCTTGATGCCTATAATGCCAATCCTTCAAGCATGGAACAGGCGTTGGTCAACTTTGCCAATATGTCCTGGCAAAATAAAGTCCTGATTATCGGCGATATGCTCGAGTTGGGTGATGAGAGCCAGGCCGAACACGATAAAATCCTGGATCTGATCCGGGAACTTGGTTTTAAAACCGTTTTTCTGGTTGGTGAACAATTTTCAGTTAAGGGTAAGGCTCACACCTGCTTTGCCAGTACAAGTGAAGCCAGAGAGTATTTTCGTCAGCATCCTGTCGCCGCATCTACCATTCTCATTAAAGGTTCCCGGGGAATAGGACTTGAGAGGCTGACAGACATGCTCTGAAAAAAATAAATGATCATAATGAAATAAGCAGCACAAATGAAAAATGAACGGTTTAAAAAGGACCAGTATAAGGTCATCGGAGTCATGTCAGGGACTTCTCTTGATGGTGTTGATGTAGCCTATTGTGTTTTTATGCCAAAGAGTAAAAAATTGTTTTACCAGATTGTTGCTGCTGAAACATACAGTTATAATGATGAATGGAAGCAGCGCCTGTCGGGACTTGCAAAAAGCTCTGCGATGACATTCTGCCAGACACATACCGACTACGGGCACTACCTTGGCGGGATCATCAGATCCTTCATTCACGAATATCATCTTCATCCTGATTTCATTGCTTCGCATGGACATACGATCTTCCATCAGCCCGAAAACAGGATGACCGTGCAGATTGGCCATGGCGCAGCCATAGCAGCCGAAACCGGTTTACCTGTCATCAATGACTTCCGGTCGCTTGACGTAGCTCACGGCGGTCAGGGAGCACCTCTCGTTCCCATGGGCGATAAATTTCTCTTTAAAAAGTTTAATTACTGCCTCAATCTGGGAGGATTTGCCAACATCTCATCTGATGTCAATGGAGAAAGGATCGCTTATGATATATGTCCATGTAATACTGTACTGAATGGTCTGGCCAATAAAACGGGTCTCCCTTTCGATAGAGATGGTCAGTTGGCCAAAGGTGGTTTGTTAGATAAGTACCTGTTGAAAAAATTGAATGCCCTCCCCTATTACTCTGAAAAACCGCCCAAATCACTTGGCATGGAATGGGTATCGCGCCATATCCTCCCCCTCGTAAGCCATCCAAATAAGAACATCCCGGATATTCTGCGGACATTCACCGAGCATATCGCTCACCAGGTCGCAAAAGCCACACTCACTGATAAAGATAAAAAGATCTTTGTAACCGGCGGCGGGGCGCACAACATCTTCCTGATTGAACGTATCACTGAATTATCGCATCATAAAATCCTTATACCTGATAAAAAAATTATTGATTATAAGGAAGCGCTGATCTTTGCATTTCTGGGCATTTTACGCATGGAGCAGCAGCCCAACTGCCTGAAGTCGGTGACAGGGGCGGATAAAAATTCGTCCGGCGGAGCATTATTCCTGCCCTGACATACCAGATATGGTCATTCTGCATCCGGACAATAAACAATCAAATTTCCCTATAAAATAAATTGCGATTTCCGTAGTTAATACTAACAAATCCCTGTTTACAAATTGGGATATTAATGTCCTGATATAGCTTTTGATATATCTAATTTTAAGGCCATTAAATTCATCATCAATGATTGGAGTTATTTTGCAGGTTGCCCAGAATGCACAGGCCTTATTACCCGGTGCAGCAACAGAAATCAAAATGTCGATATGGGAAATGACGCTAAAAGGCGGTTGGCTTATGCTGCCATTGGGGATACTGTCGGTCGTTTCGGTATATATTTTTATTGAAAGATATCTTGTTATCGGGAAAGCTTCGAGGGAAGAATTCAATTTCATGAACAATATCCGTGATTTTGTTCATGACGGGAAACGCGAGGCAGCCAATATGTTGTGCAAAAGCATTAATGCACCCCTGGCCCGCATGATTCACAAAGGCCTGGCCAGGATAGGCCGGCCTCTCAATGATATCAATGCCGCCATCGAAAATGTAGGTAAGCTTGAAATTGCCAGGCTTGAAAAGAATGTCGCCGCACTGGCAACCATTGCCGGCATATCACCGATGATCGGATTCCTGGGCACCGTCGTTGGCATGGTGAGGGCTTTTTACGACATGTCGCTGGCCGGTAACAACATCGATATCCAGCTTCTCTCAAATGGTATCTATGTCGCTATGATTACGACAGTTGGTGGATTGATCGTTGGTATCATCGCATACATATTATATAATATCCTGGTTGCACGCATCGAGAAGCTGGTATATATACTGGAGGCCCGCGCAACAGAATTCATGGACCTGCTTCATGAACCTGCCAAGTAAAAAGTATATCTATGGCAATCCAGATAAGAAATAAACGCCGGGCGGAATTCAACACTACCTCAATGGCCGACCTGGTCTTTCTGCTGCTGATCTTTTTCATGCTGTCATCCACACTTGTAGCACCCAATGCCGTTAAACTTCTGCTCCCAAGCAGCAACAGCAGAACACTTGCCAAACCGGCCAGCGTGACCGTATACATCGATGCCAATCTGAATTTTTATATCGACGGAATACCTGTAGAAGCCTCCATTCTCGAAACCGGGCTTACAGAAAAACTGAAAGGAGAACAGGATGCATCAGTCGTGCTTAAAGCAGACAAGGATGTCACCGTGCAGTATATTGTCATGGTGATTGATGCAGTCAATAATGTAAATAAGCTGACCGGGACGAAACATAAAGTCATACTTGCCACACAGCCTTTTCCGCGATCATGAGCATAGAAAAGGATAAACTATATGGAATAGCCGGAACATCAGCCTTTCATCTGCTGATCATTCTCGTGGCCCTTTTCCTGGCCCTGCATACACCTTTACCCTTGCCACAGGAAGAAGGCGTGGAGGTAGACCTTGGTTATATCGATGTCGGTATAGGCGATATGCAGCCTGAAGAAGACGCAGCGGTGAATGTACCGGAAGCAGCAATGCAGCAGCCTCCGGCTTCATCAGAGGAGCAACCCGACATCACCCAAAATACAGAAGAAGCTCCCCCTGTCGAAGAGGTTAAGAAACCTGAGAAACAGCAACCACAGGAAACTATCAGGGAAATAAAAAATGAAGAAACACAAAGCCAAGAGGAAGCTAAACCTGTGGTCAATCCTGATGCGCTTTACAAGGGAAGAAAGACCCAATCAGATGCAACAGGAACGGAAGGCATAACCGGCCAGCCAGGTGACCAGGGGTCCCCAAACGGAGCCCCAAATGTTAAAACCTATGATGGCCAGGGCGGACAAGGTGACGGCATATCTTACAGCCTATCAGGACGCCGCTCCAAACTGCTACCCAAACCTTATTACCGGTCCGAAGAGCAGGGCAAGGTGGTCGTCACTATATGGGTGAACCGCAATGGTGATGTCATCCGGGCAGAAGCTGGCGCAAAAGGAACCGATGTCACTGACCTGTCATTGCGCCAGCTGGCAAAAAATGCCGCCCTCCAATCGAAATTTACTTCCGATCCCAACGCACCCGAAGAACAAAAGGGAACGATTACCTATATTTTTATTAAAATGAACTGATTGGGGGTTCATGGGTAACAGTCGCAGGTAATCTGCAACCTCTATCCATTTAATTTTTGATTTGTATTTTTACATTTTAATTTTTGATTTTTAATTTATTCCGGTAATCCGCGCAACTAATGACCCAATACCAGCAAATCCTCAACTACATCTTCAACCAGCTCCCCGTCTTTCAACGCATTGGCCCTGCCGCATACAAAACCGATATCACCAACACTATAGCCATTTGCAACCTTCTTCAAAATCCGCAGCATAATTTCCGCTCTATTCATATTGCCGGCACAAACGGAAAAGGCTCTGTATCACATTTTACAGCATCCATTTTACAGGAAGCTGGTCTCAAAGTCGGATTGTATACTTCACCACATCTCCGTGATTTTCGTGAAAGGATCAGAATAAACGGGAAAAAAATTCCCAAGGCATATATATGCAATTTCGTCAACACCTATCAAAAAGACTTTGACGCCATCAGGCCATCCTTCTTTGAGATGACCGTAGGAATGGCTTTTCATTACTTTTCGGAAGAAAAGGTGGATGTCGCTGTGTTGGAAACAGGCCTGGGAGGCAGGCTTGACTCGACCAATATCGTTGTTCCGGTATTGGCGGTCATTACCAACATCGGATATGACCACATGCAGTTTCTTGGTGACACTCTTGAAAAAATCGCCGGAGAGAAAGCCGGCATCATCAAACCTGGTAAGCCAGTTGTGATTGGTGAGCGGCAGGATGAAACACAACATGTATTTATCCGGAAGGCTGAAACAATGGGATCGCTTCTGGTGTTTGCCGGGGATCATTATGCAACTGACCATATACGATATCTGGATTATAGCAATCCCTTACTGCAAATGGATATCACACGGAATGGCCAGTCTTTTATTTCGTCATTGAAGTCACCCCTCACCGGACAGTACCAGCTTAAAAATATCAGAACAGCCCTGCAGGTTGCAGAATGCCTGAACAATACAGGATTTGACATTTCAAAAGATCAGATCAGAAAGGGTATATACCATGTCATCAAAAACACCGGGATAGCAGGCCGCTGGCAGATACTGTGCAAAGATCCCCTCACCATCTGCGATGTGGGACATAACAAAGAAGGCATTATTGAGGTGCTGAAACAAATTGACATCACCCCCCACCAGCAGCTGCATTTTGTCTTTGGGATGGTGGCAGATAAAAACATAAATGAGATTCTTTCCCTCCTGCCAAAAGATGCCCGTTACTATTTCTGCAAGGCTAATATCCCGCGAGGATTGGACCAGCATGTGCTGGCAGAACAGGCAAAATCATTTCACCTTGCAGGTGGTGCCTATCCTTCGGTTACGGATGCGGTGCACGACGCACAAAAAAATGCCCTGAAAGATGATATGGTTTTCATAGGAGGAAGCACCTTTGTTGTGGCTGAAGCCATTTAATCAATGATCAATGATCAGTGATCAGTACTGGGAGTATCTAATTTTGATCATTGTTCATTGATCATTGTTCATTGAACATCATCCTCCGCTCACCAGATGCATAACCACAACTTTGTCGCCATCACTGATCAGGGCGCTGCCGTAATCTTCCTTTCTGATCAGCTTATCGTTGATTTTAATGACCAATAACCGGAAGGTGAAATTCTTTATTTGAAGGAGTTCGGAAACAGTCAACTGCTCACCCTGAAAATCTTCAAATCTATTATTCAAATTAATTCTCATAATGCTGGTTTTCCCAATAAAATCTCGAGCACCTGGTTTGCCTGCATATTTGCAACAATCCCTACCCTAGGCGCAAGAGGAGGTAAATGATCGCTGACCTCTGTGGCCCCGTCGCCGCAAACATAAATATGATCGATCTTTCTGGTTCTGATGGCATTATTTCTACCCCATCCGGCCAGTCCCGATCCGATAATGAGAGGCTTACCCGGCATCCCCGAAATAACCGCTTCGGCTATCATCTGCTTCATCTCTTTCAGATCAAATGCCTCTACAATGACATCGCAGTCTTTAAATATGCGGCCAATATCGTGCGACGTAAGCTTCATATCATGAGCCTCTACAATAACCTCAGGGTCGATCATGCGGATGTTTTCTTTCAACGCCACCGTCTTCTTCAATCCTATCTGTTTTAAAAAATAATATTGCCTGTTCAGATTACTTCTATTGACAATATCATCATCGGCAATGATGATCTTTCCAATTCCTACTCTGGCCAAAGCGATGGCACAATTGGAACCCAGCCCGCCACAACCGGCAATGCCAACCGTGCATTTTTTTAATCTTTCAAGCATCAGGTGCATTATCAATTAATTCACTACAAAAATATAAAATTATTCAACCTGCCAGACCATCATCGGTCTGACAGTTCAAGCATATCACAACAGGTCGTTCAGGTATCCGGGGTATAAAAAAACCTCATTTCCACGGATTTTTCAGTTTTTATTTACCTTTGTGAATCTATGAACAATATATAAAACAATTATATGGACATATCAGAAATTAAAAGCAGCCATCAATTGCTCAGGGAATGGAAATACACCTGGACACCTCTGGACAAAGGCTATACAGACAAAGTTTTGTACATTAATATTTCCGATAACACGGTAAAAGCAAAAGATGTACCTCCCACAATGAAGGAAAAGTTTATTGGAGGAAAGGGTTATGGACTGCGTTTGTTATGGGATGCGACCAAACCAAACACAAAGTGGGACGATCCTGAAAATGAGATTATTATTGCATCAGGCCCCATCGGCGGCATCACACAGTATTCCGGGACAGGAAAATCCATTGTTGTTTCCATTTCCCCACAGACAGATATACCTATTGACAGCAACGTTGGTGGATTTTTCGGCCCATTCCTGAAATTTGCCGGCTTTGATGCGCTGGAACTTCAGGGTAAAGCGAAGGAAGATATCATCATTTTCATCGATGGTATTAACCACAGGGTCGAAATTATCACAGCCCCGAAAGAAGCCTTCGACAGCCATATCCTTATAGAACAGCTGACAGAAATGTATGCCCTGGATGAGGCCGATAAAAAAAATATAGGCATAGTGTCAACAGGAGCAGCTGCCGACCATTCACTTTTCGGAATGCTTAATTTCAGCTTTTATGATAACAAAAGAAAGAAGGTCAGGGTGAAACAGGCCGGAAGAGGAGGCACAGGCACGGTTTTCCGTAATAAAAAAATCAAAGCCATCGTGGTCAAAATCCCCGGTGTAAAAGGAAATCTTAACAACGTGGCCGACCTTGAACCTATCATGGAAAGGGGCCGGAGATTCAATAAAGAAATGAGAGACCTCGATGATTCCCAGGCAGAAATGAAGACTAAGGGCACCGCTCACCTGACTAATATCATGAACGATTATGACCTGCTTCCCGTGCATAACTTTAAATTCGGCAGTCATCCTGATGCCCCCGGAATACATTCCAATATATGGAAGCAGCGTTTTACACAGGGCATTCTCGATGGATGCTGGATAGGCTGCAACATGGCCTGCTCCAAGGGTGCAGACGGATATATAGTCATGACAGGGCCTTATAAAGGGCAATCCGTGCTTGTGGATGGCCCGGAATATGAAACTGCCGCAGGTGTGGGTTCCAATTGCGGCATCTTCAACCCGGAATGGATCGTCGAATCCAATTTCTATTGCGACACTTACGGCATTTGTACCATCACCTGGGGGACTTCCATGGCTTTCATGATGGAATGCTATGAAAATGGCATACTGAATAAAGAAAGAACAGGTGGGCTGGAGCTGAAATTCGGAAATGCCGAAGCAGCTATGGAAGTGATGCACCAGCTTGCACGTGGTGAAGGCTTCGGGCTCATCGCAGGTTTGGGCATCAGAAAAATGAAAAAACTCTTCGCGGAGAAAGGCTGGGGCGATGCAGCCTTCCTCCAGGATATCGGTATGGAAAATAAAGGACTGGAATATTCCCAGTACGTTTCTAAAGAATCTCTCGCCCAGCAGGGAGGTTATGCCATGACCAACAAAGGTCCCCAGCATGACGAAGCCTGGCTGATATTTATGGATATGGTTAACAACCAGATACCAACATTCGAAGATAAAGCTGAAGCCCTTCACTATTTCCCTATGTTCCGGACATGGTTTGGACTGCAAGGGCTGTGTAAACTGCCATGGAATGACGTTGAACCTGTCACCAACGCTGAAACAGATGAACCGGCCAAAGTACCTGAACATGTTGATAATTATGTGACCATTTATAAGGCTGTGACCGGCAAACCCTTTGATAAACAGGAGTTGATACGGCAATCTGAACGGGTTTATAACTTCCAGAGAATCTTCAACCTCCGGAGAGGCTATGGCACCAGGAAATATGATGCCCAGCCTTATCGCGCAGCCGGACCGGTCACAGCTGAGGAATATGAATCAAGGGCTGAACGTTATGACAAACAGCTCGGGGACATCCTTGGAATAAATCCTGCCGGTAAATCAACTAAGGAAAAAATGACCCTTATGAGAAAATACAGGGAAGACCGGTATGAAAAACTGCTGGATGCCGTTTATATAAGAAGAGGATGGACGAAAAACGGTGTCCCTAAAATTGAACATCTTGAAAATCTTGGCATGGATCTGCCGGAACTTATTGAGCTTGTCAAACCTTACCAGGAATAGACTGAAAATCCTATATTCATAAAAGGTTATCGTACGACAACCTTTTTTATCCGATAATTAAATTGTTCTTTCAATTAAAAGATGTATCTTTGACTTACTTATGAAAGTTAACATTATAGGAAAACCGGATACTCTTTTTAATCATTTCATTGCTGAGTTGCGGGATGCTGAAATTCAGAAGGATCCTTTCCGTTTCCGTTACAATTTCGAAAGGATCGGGCAGATATTTGCCTATGAGATCAGCAAAACACTGAGTTATGAAGAAAAAGATGTCGTCACTTCCCTTGGAACAGCGCTGGTACCTGTTTTAAAACGACAGCCTGTCCTGGCAACCATCCTGAGGGCCGGACTACCGTTGCATAACGGGATTCTCAGTTACTTTGACCAGGCGCCGAGTGGTTTCATTTCAGCCTTTAGAAAAACTTATAAAGACGGACGCCAAAATATTCATATAGAATACGTCTCATGCCCTGATCTTACTGATGAAATTCTCATACTCTCAGATGCATTGATTGCCACCGGTTTATCGATGGTACTGTGCTATAAGGAATTGCTAACGCACGGGCAGCCTTTGCATACGCATATCGTCACTGCCATGGCTAGTTCTGAAGGTATTGACCATCTCAAGCGTCATCTTCCCAAATCAACTGTCACACTTTGGGTTGGTGCTGTAGATGATGAACTGACCGCCCAGGCTTTTATCGTGCCGGGAATGGGCGATGCCGGCGACCTTGCATATGGCAGAAAAGAAGAGTTGTAATTGTTTTACCCTATTACACGACTATGCTTAAATTACTGCTCGAAAATATCAAGATAGCCCTTCATTCCATACAAAGCAACCTGCTCCGCTCCATATTAACTATCCTTATCATTGCCTTTGGCATTATGGCACTCATGGGGATCCTGACTTCCATCGATGCCATCAAATACTGGCTGAATGAGAACTTTATGCGAATGGGAGCGAATACACTGACCATCCGCAACCGGTCAATGTTTGTCATGGGCGGCGACCACCACTCGAAGGAATTTATAAAAATATCTTACGAGGAAGCTGTCGCATTCAAAGAACAATTCACCTTTCCGTCTACAGTGGCCATTCTCGCCCGGGCAACCGGCACCGGCACCGTCAAGTACAAAACATACAAATCAAATCCTAACATTGACGTTCTTGGCAGTGATGAGAATTATCTGCTCACATCCGGCAGTGACCTGGCAAAAGGAAGAACCTTTACACCCAATGAGGTTTTTTATGGCTCCAACGTGGTCGTCGTCGGCGCAGAACTGGCCAGGAAAATGTTTAAAAACAAGGAAGAACCTATTGGCAGTGAGATTTCTATCGGACCGGGAAAGTACAAAATCATCGGCGTACTCGCATCCCGGGGCTCCGGCATCGGCTTCAGCAGTGATAATATGTGTATCATCCCGCTGAATAATGTCAGGCAGAGATTTTTACGCCCCGACATGTCGTTTTCCATTAACATCATGACTTCAGGTTCCCTGTCACTTGAAACCGCTCAGGGCGAAGCTACAGGACTCTTCAGAAATATCCGCAAGCTTAGACTGAACGAGGAAAACAATTTCGACATCTCCAAAAGTGATACGCTCGCAGAGATGCTCTTCAGCAACCTGAAATACCTGAGAATGGCTGCGACTATCATCGGCCTCATAACACTTTTCGGAGCCGCTATCGGATTGATGAATATTATGCTGGTCTCAGTAACTGACCGGACACAGGAGATCGGTATCCGAAAGGCTATTGGAGCAAAAAACAGGGACGTATTACGGCAATTCCTCATCGAATCCATTGTCATTGCTCAAATAGGCGGATTACTGGGCATCATCCTCGGTATTGCCATCGGCAATGTCATTGCCATCCAGATCGGATCGCATTTCTTTATCCCATGGGCATGGGTAATCACCGGTGTCATGCTATGCCTCTTCGTCGCCCTCATCTCCGGTATCATTCCGGCTACCAAGGCAGCCAAACTTGATCCCATCGAATCACTCCGCTATGAATAATCACTGATCCGGCAACATATTATGGATTTTCACGGGAATTCAATGTTTTAATCCCGATAAGTTCATCGTATAAAAATCCGGGAGGACGGTAATAAACCAGAATGACATAATCATTTCCGGTTTCATAATGATTACCTTCAATTTGACCTGCGTCGCCAACTGACCGGCCATTTGCAACATATAAATACAAGTAATCATAATATCCCTCTTTCAGATATAAACTGTCACAATAACCCTTCACATCAAAGTTATACTTCATCAAAGCATCACTGTTGAACTGCCAGTTGGTCAGACCACCAAAAATATACAGGCTCCCGCCAGTCAGCGGACCAGGATATTTAAGGACAAAATGCACCCAGGCATAATCACATTCCACGTCTACGTCTTCGGCATCCTCGCAACTGATTAACCGGTTTCCGTTGATATCGGTTTCCGAATGGTACACCCTGAAGCTTCTGGCTTCATCCTCCCACAGATACACATGATTGGTCCTGTTCTCAAAGCCGAATGCCTTTATTCTTGGCGACTGGTAACGAAGGCTTTTGATATCCACGTTTCTGAACTCGTTATCACCGTCAAACACATTTTCAGCATCATAATTGTAATCGAGTTCATCACCAATGACCATACGAGGTCGCAGGTTCACAATTGCATTATCCCACCTGTTATTCTGCATGACGACAACATTCAGGCTTCGATAGGGCTCATAAATGGGATAATCCTTTGTATCAATCGAAAAATCAACTTCCTGCCTGTAATTTCTCTCTTCGACATTAGATGAGCGAAGAATATGACCGGTAATAGTAATCCGGGGATCAACAACCATGAAACGCATTGACAGCACCATATCTGAGCTATCCGTATCATATACCTTAATAAGATAATTTCCTGGTATTGTAAATCTGATATAATTGTTTGGCAGTGTCAGATCATAGTGCGTATAGGACTGGATGGTGTTGAACGAAAACTTGTAATCTTCAATCTGGTCTTCAGTATACCCTTCCAGATATTCATTGGGACGCAGGTCACTTGGGGACCAGTTTGCATTGCAATGCAGTATCGTATAGCGGTAGTCTTTCGTATCGCCCTCCAGATCATCAAATGACAGCCGCAGACAATCATCTGAATTGAACCGTACGACCGGTGATGTCAATTCCCATCCAACCCTGTACAATAAAACCGATTTGATGTTTTCCTTATAAATATGATCTGTAAAGCGGAAATAGTTGTCATTATAGTAATCGACCTCTTCCTGGCAGTCAGCGTGAAAAATAAAAAAACCGATCACACACCAAAAGAAAGTGCTTATGGTAAACTGCCTGAATAATCCTGAATATCGGTGAGTTGCTTTAATCATCAAATATTTATTCTTTTAAAAATAGGTTCATCGGAAGAATGCTTTCCTGGGAAGAACTAAAAACTACCTGTTTTTAATGTCAAAAATAGTAAAAATTAAAAAAGGGACTAAATATAAAACTCTACGGTGAGACAGATCGGAGGTGGTGTAGGCATGGCACCTATGCAATCGCAGAATATTACTTTGTCAGAACCGTTACCCGAAGATCGCTGTGAAGGTTATACTGGATTTAAATACCAGGTGGTTATGGATAATTATCTCAGCAAACATCCTGAACCGGAAGAAGTAGAATATTATCTTTGCGGACCACCACTGATGAATCAGGCTGTGCTGAAAATGCTTGATGATTATGGTGCCCCGAAAGAAATGATTGCCTTTGACGATTTTGGAGGATAATGAAAAGATATTTTTTATTCGGATCAGCAATAATTACAGGCTTCTTCTCCTGTAATCCCGATGCAGCAGAACAACTGGTTAAATTTTCGGGTGAAGCCCAGGGTACATATTATACGATAACGTATTATACATCTTCAGGACAAAATTATCAGGAGGAGATAGATTCCATTCTGAATGCATTCGACCAGTCCGTATCGGTTTATAAGGCTTCATCAATTATCTCCAGGATAAACAATAACGACACAACTGTTATTGTTGATAATATCTTTGTAGATATCTTCAATCATGCGAAAGAGGTTTCTGACAAAACAGGAGGGGCATTCGACATGACTATCGGGCCCCTCGTAAATGCCTGGGGATTTGGAACATCTCCCATCATGAAAACCGACACGGCATCCATTGACAGCCTCCGTAAGCTGGTGAATTATAAAGCAGTAAGATTATCAGGACAGAAAGTTCAGAAAGATAATCCAGGCATGCGCTTCGACTTCAACGCTATCGCCCAGGGCTACACAGTCGATGTCATTGCCAGATTTCTGGATGAGAAAGGTATTTCGGCTTTCCTTGTGGATATTGGAGGTGAAGTGTATGCAAAAGGCCATAAACCTGGTGGTCAGCGATGGCGTGTCGGCATTGAAAAGCCGGCTCAGGATATGGATGCCAGCCAGCAGGTGAAAGCCATAGTAGAGCTTGAAAATGAAGCCCTTTCCACATCAGGGAATTACCGGAAATATTATGAAAAAAATGGTATCAGATATTCCCATACCATTGATCCATCAACCGGCTATCCTGTTACACACACTCTTCTGAGCGTTTCAGTCAAGGCAAAAAATTGCTGGACTGCCGATGCATATGCCACTGCTTTTATGGTGATGGGATTGGAGAAATCAAAAAAATTCCTTGAGCAAGAGAAAAGCCTCGATGCCTATTTTATTTTTTCAGATCAGGGCGGGAACATGAAAAGCTTTGCGACAGAGGGAATAGAAAAGCTTATTGTGGATTGATTTCGCTAAGATCTCAGCCTTTTATAATAAT
Organism: Bacteroidota bacterium; assembly: GCA_026391695.1. Lineage (NCBI taxonomy): Bacteria > Pseudomonadati > Bacteroidota > Bacteroidota bacterium. The sequence goes on along the minus strand of JAPLDP010000021.1, from coordinate 87,180 downwards.
CTAAGCTGGCTATGCTTACCCCCTATGCGCTTGTATTTCTTTGAACGCAGACCAATGAAACTTTTCTTGTAAAATACGAAGGCTCTGGTCCTGTCAAGTTTTAGATTGGACAGAATGTTTTTATCAGTGGTTTTCCTGAACTGAATCACATATTCAGCGATATCATTAATATGCCGTGGTTCGTCGAATTGGGAAAGGTATTCTTTCACCAGCGTTTTAATGGTACCGGTTTTAATGTTCCCCCATTGTTTTAAAGCATATGTGCTTGTTTTACCAATGGCCACAATATCATCGATGCTTAAAATTGACGACCGGAGGGATTCGATATTATGAGGAGCCTTATGTGATCTTCTGGAGAGTTCCTTGTGTATCTCTTTCAGGTGCATAGGACGGCCGGCATTCTTCACAATATCAACGATGTATTCGGATAACTTGACCATTGTGTTCCGGGGAATGAACAACATGTTTTCTTTGTTCACTTCCAGGTTAAGCCCGATCTTGAGGATGTGTCTGCACATGGGCTTGATACGTTTAAAAATTGCGGGATCATCCGATTTCAGATATTTTTTCAATACTTTATCAAAATCTTCGGCATAACTCACTTCAATTCTTTGGTTGGTTTTTTCTACCAGATCATCAAATAATGCTGCGAAACGGAACTGTTTAAACAAATCATTTTTTACCAGGAAATAATTTTTATATGTGATTTCCTTATCCTGGAACATGCTGTATGTTTTTGAATACAATATGGAGAAAACAAGCGCATAGAATTTGACAGTAAACTTCAGATCCTCCAATTTATTGATCTCCCGGGCAGTATTATTATCAATCAATATATAGTCGGCCTTGATATCGAGGTTATAATGAAAACAGCTTTTAATATAATCCTGTTCTTTTGTAAGACGTATGACGGCTTCCTCAAGTTTATAGGGAATCATCTGGGAGATCTGCCTGATCCGTTCACGGGTAATACCATATATATCACCAATGGATTGCAGGGTCATCTTTTCCTGTTCAAAAAGGTATCCATAGTTGTGCTTAAAAATGAAATATTCCCTTTCATTAAGTATCTTTTTCAGTATCAGCATCACATATCTGAAAAAAGGAAATTTGTTTTTAAAGAACTCTTCACGAAAAACCTCTGTTTCTACAGATGGAATTCCAAAACTTTCGTAACAAAAAAATTTGAAGCGCTCGAACACTTCACTTTCATCACTTATTTCAAGATCATCAATAGTGAATTTAAAACGAGCGAGATATTTCTCCGCCATATTAATCAGCTCTTTGTTGGTCTTATCACCACAATTTCTGATTTTTTTAAAATTCCCATTTTTCAGGAAATAGATCAGAATCTTGTTCAGGTTATCCAACGAACCTTTAAGGCAAACATTCTTTGTCCGTTCCGAAAGATTCTCGGAATTCTTTAACTCTTCAATATGATAATTAGTGAAATTAATATCGTGCATAAGAAGGGATTTTAAAAATTACACAAATATAATAATTCCAAAATCCAAAAGCAAGAGTTTTTTTCAGAATGGAATTATTTTTTTTAAAATAACCATAATTAAAGGTTCATGTGCTTTCTGAACTCATACAGAATAATCGAACAGGCAATGGCAGCATTAAGAGATTCAGCTTTAGGTCCCCCATTATAAATATCATATGCAGGGATATAGAGTTTCTTGGTAATAAAGGGAAGAACATTACCTGACAGGCCGGTTGATTCGTTGCCAATAATGATGACACCTTCAGCTGATAGGGATACCTCATGAATGCTTTGGCCTTCAAGGGCTGCGCCATAGACCATCAGGTCAGATGGAAGATTTTTTAAAAAATTGCCCAAATCGGCATAATAGACGTTTACACGTGTAAGAGAGCCCATGGTTGCCTGGACGACCTTTGGATTATAGAGGTCAACGCATTGCGGCGAGCAAATAATATTTTTAATGCCAAACCAATCTGCTGTGCGAATGATGGTACCCAGATTCCCGGGATCACGTATATCATCCAGAACAACAACCAATCCGCTTATCACTAATTTATCAGGTATCCTTTCAGGAATTTCACAGATGGCTATAACCTCAGATGGTGTGTTCAGGGCTGATATCCTTTCCAACTCTTTCTCCGATACCCGGATTGTACTGGTGCTCTGCTCATCTATAAAACCCAGGTGGTCATGAAGCCATTTATCCAGTGCAAATATCTCTTTAACCACCCAGGAGCTCTTTAAAAGTTCCAGTACAACTTTTGTCCCTTCAACAATAAATTCATTATGGAGATTCCGGTACTTTGCGTGCCTGAGAGATGTGATGTATTTTATTTTATTCCTGCTTAGCATTGTATTAGCTGTTGTGCAATATTTTAAGCTATGTGACAGGTTCACCCTGAATGCTGGTTTGGAACATATTCCATTAAAAAAACCCGGTGCTCTGAAAAAATATTTCAGCACACCGGGCTTTAAAATGATTGTCTGTATTATTCAGCAAACACTTCAAAATTTATCGTTACACTGATATCTTTATACAGGTTGAGTTTGGCTTTATAAGTACCCAGTTCTTTAATTGCATCGCCATCGAGGATTATTTTTTTTCTATCGATTTCATAGTTAAACTGCTCCCTGATAGCATCAGCGATCTGAAGGGCATTAACGGAACCAAATATTCTTCCCGTAGAAGCTGCTTTGGCACCGATTTTTACCGTGATATTTTCAATAGCTCCGGCAAGTGCTTCGGCCTCCTTACGGACCTTATCTTCTTTAAAGGCCTTTTGTCTCATATTCTCCGACAACACCTTTTTATTGGTTTCAGTGGCGAGGATGGCGTAACCCTGTGGTATGAGGTAATTTCGGGCATAACCACGCTTTACATTGACCACATCATTCGTATGCCCAAGATTGGCCACATCTTTTTTAAGAATAACTTCCATATCTGCCTCCCTATTTTAACAAGTCTGCAACATAGGGCATTAATCCCAAATGTCGTGCTCTCTTAATCGCCTGAGCGACCTTCTTCTGATATTTGGTTGATGTTCCCGTAATTCTCCTGGGGAGGATTTTCCCCTGTTCATTAACAAATTTCAAAAGGAAGTCAGCATCCTTATAGTCGATATATTTAATGCCACTTTTCTTGAAACGGCAATATTTCTTCTTTTTTATATCGACGGCAATCGGTGTTAAATACTTTATTTCTGAATTGCCTTGGTTTATCATTTTGCTGTTCTTTTAATATGAATTATTATTCTTCTTTTACTTCCGCTAATTTATCGATATCTTTTTTATTACGTTTTTTCTCGTTATAGGCTATTGCATGTCTATCCAGGGTGACGGTCAGGAAGCGCAGGATGCGTTCATCACGTTTAAAGGCGGTTTCCATCTCCTTGATGATCGTGCCATCAGATTTATACTCAATAAGGTGATAGAATCCACTCGATTTTTTATGGATGGGATAGGCCAATTTGCGCAATCCCCAGTTGTCTTCAAGGATAATCTGTGCACCTTTTGCTTTCAGGAATGAACTGAATTTTTCTACCGTTTCCTTCATCTGTTCTTCAGATAAAACGGGAGTCATAATGAAAACGGTTTCATACTGTTTCAACATCTCTATCGCTGTTTTAAAATGCTTTATAATTTAAAAATGGAGTGCAAAGGTAGGAAGAATATTTCAAATTCCAAATTATATGGAATTTTTAGAAGAAAACATTTTCGAACACTATCCATTCTGAAATCCCGGTAGCACTGACTATCTCAATTAAATATGGCTGCAATCTCCCTGCAAATAAATTCCGACGCTTTACCATTACCATAAACAGGAGGGAAAATAATATCCGGGTGTTCAACATAATGGAGATAGGCTTCACGGATCTTTTGCGGATCAGCATCTGCTATGATGCCGGCCTGATGTTCAATTATCTCAATCCATTCTGTTTCAGGCCGTAAAATGATACATGGTCTCTGATAAAAAAAGGCTTCCTTCTGCACGCCCCCTGAATCGGTTAAAATGATCTGGGCGTTCCTTTCAAGCACCATCATATCGAAAAATGATAACGGCTGTGTAATGATTATATTCGGGCGGTTATATACAGACCTGTACAAGCCGGCTTCAAGGTTTTTCTTCAGTACCCGTGTCGTTCTGGGATGCAAAGGAATGATGACCGTTTTATCAAACTCCTCCGACAGGTTGTACAAAGCAGAAAAGATCGCATTCAGGCGTTCAGGCTGGTCAGTATTATTGTCGCGGTGAATAGTGGCCAAAAGATACTCACCGGATGCAAGCCTGTATTGATTCAGGATATCCGTGCTTCCTTTCGCTATTCCGGAAAAAAACAGAGCATTATCATACATTACATCGCCTGAGAAAAAAATCTTAGGATGATTACCACAAAATGATAGCTCACTATCCTGCATAAAACCTTCATGTTTGAGATTATTAACAGCCGTTTGTGAAGGACAAAACAGCAGTGTGGAAACATGATCACAAACGATCCTGTTGATCTCTTCAGGCATAGACCTGTTGAACGAGCGTAATCCGGCCTCCACGTGTGCTACCGGTATATCCAGTTTCGATGCCGTTATAGCCCCGGCAAGTGTGGAATTGGTATCGCCGTAAAGGATGATCACATCGGGCTTTTCAGCTAAAAATGCCGGTTCCATGCGTAAAATCATACGTGCTGTCTGCACTCCGTGCGGGGCAGAACCCACACCAAGATTATAACGCGGTACAGGTAGATTAAGCTGGTCGAAAAAAACTTTCGACATATTATCATCATAGTGCTGACCGGTATGAAGAATGATATCCTGGATTTTATCACTGTAACCACTTCTGACAGCCCTGCTGATAGCGGCAGCCTTAATAAATTGTGGCCTCGCTCCGACCACGGATATCACTTTGATCATCTGCTGTTTACTTAACTTTAAACATTAACGCCGCTTCAGGCATTAAATTTTTCCATCATCTGCAAAACTATAGTATATTTCATCTCCGACAATAATATGATCAAGAATTTCAATATCGAGGTATTTTCCGGCTTCAACCAGTTTGCCGGTTAACTGCATATCAGCCTGGCTCGGATCCGTGCTGCCGGATGGGTGATTATGGCACAGGATGATACAGGATGCATAGTGGTCAAGTGCCAGTTTAAAGATTTTTTTGGGATCGGCAACAGTTCCCGAAATGCCGCCATCACTGATCTTTTCCATGCCAATGATTTTATTGGAGCGATTCAGGAGCATGATCCAGAATGCTTCATAATTCTCTTCCGACACTTTAGCCTGGAATATTTCATAGGCATCACGGCTGGTTTGTACCTTTTCCCTGTTAAAGACCTCTGCAGAACGGCGACGTCGTCCCAATTCAAGGGCAGCCATAATTGTAATCGCCTTTGCCGACCCTATACCCTGTACCCTGGTGAGATCTGTGACAGTCAACTTGGCTAATTCAATGAGGTTATTATGTGCGCGTTGCAGGATATTTTTTGCCAGATCAACAGCAGAGGCATGGCGGGTGCCTGATCCTATCAATATGGCGATCAGTTCGGCATCACTCAGATTGTGTTTCCCTTTTAACAGCATCTTTTCTCTTGGCCTGTCGTCCTCGGCCCAGAAATTAATCGGCATATGTCCGGTAGTGTTTTCCATAGTATCCAGATATTAATCCGGAAATGAATGAAACGTGACCATAAAAAAGCCCTTTCTGTTGAAGAAAAGGCTTTCAGGTATATGAGCAAATGGGGGAAAAACGATTATGACAATGTTCCGATATATTTTGTCAGTTTCGATTTCAGGTTGGAAGCTGTATTTTTATGCACTATGGAACGCTTGACATTTTTATCAATCATGGCGATGAGTTTAGGGAGCTTTTCTTCTGCTTCCGTTTTACTCGTGAGGCTTCGGAATTTACGAATAGCATTTCGCATGGTTTTAGCATAATAGCGGTTATGCTCTTTACGGACTTCTTCCTGACGTATCCGTTTTAATGATGATTTATGATCGGCCATATCTGTATTTTTAGCTTATGTAGCCCGTAGGGGAATCGAACCCCTGTTACCAGGATGAAAACCTGACGTCCTAACCCCTAGACGAACGGGCCGACGTGCGCATTAAAATTGGAGTGCAAAAATAGAACAAATTTTGCATTCTGCAAACATCATGATTAAAATTTAAAGAAAGAAAACTACGAGAGAGGCTAAATAAAATTTTGAATACCCAGCTTCATCCCGCTCCGCTGCCAACTGCCGACTGTTGACTGCTGACTGTTGACTGCCGACTGCTGACTGCTGACTGCCGACTACTTTACAACTCCGGCAGCTTCAACTCCTCATGGTCACCCTGGAATTTAAATCCCAGCCTCTTGCCAGTCCTTATCTGCATATTATCCATTGCTGTCATCATGTCCTGAACGACGACCTCTTTCACATTATCAAAAGGTGGGGTTAACAGATCAAAATTAATAGTATACAGAATTGCCGATTCAATGATCTGACGGGCACTATTTTTATCCATGACCGCCTGGCCGAAATTATTGAATAAAAAACCGATTTCACGCTTTCCCTCAATGAAATAATGCATGTCTTTATTGATAAATACCCTGCCGATCAGATATCCGACATCGTTCAAACGGTTATACTTGAAAGAATCAGCCAGAAAATTGTAAATATTGATGACACCGCAGTACGAGCGTTTTTCATCTTCTTTGATGTAAGGGGTTTTCATCACCTCATGGTACCTCGAGAATTCAAAAATATTCGTATGCATCATGAAGATCAGCAGATCGCCGGCAAACTTTAACTCAATCTGAAAATCACCCTTATCGAAATATTCAAAGGGTATGCTCTTTTTCTTCGCCGGGTCAGTTTTCATGTATTCGTCGGCAAGCTGACGGATGATATCCTTGAAAAGATAAAACGTATTAAAGGTATTCGTATACACATTTTGCTTTAAGGATCCTTTATTGATGACCGTTTCGAAAAGTTCTTTGGTATCCATATAATCATTATTTCTGATAAAATCACAGGTAAAGATATAAAATCTCCTTTAATCAATGAGACTCAATTTTTTCGAATGCAGTGAAGAAAAAATTGCTAGTCGAATTGATCCCGATGAACGAAGTGAAATCGGGATCCTGTATGAAACCGGACAGGATGATTACTCAAATGTGAAGGAAAGCTGGAATATCTTGGATGTCAACCGGTCGATTGAAGAAGTATAAATATTGTCTTCCCTTATAAGAATATCATTCAGGCCATACGACATTTTAAATTCCGTTCCGAATTTGAAATAGGTCGTATAAAAGTCAAATCCTACCGCTGCTTCAAAATATAAATCATTCTTTTTCAAACGCACATGCTTATTATCCAGTTCATCCTGATTTTTTTTGGCCTCTGATGCCAGGTCAATGCTGTACTTGAGGCCCGCCAGTAAATAGGCTCTTGTATTGTTATACCGCTTTGATTTATACTTGATGTGTAAAGGGATGTCCACGAGGGTGGAATAAACTGTTTTTCTCATCCCCACCGTTTCAACGGTTCCATCATAGTGCCTTTCGACAATATAAACCAGTTCTCTTTCACCAAATGCAAGATCCGGTACAAATCGTAAGTCGAAAAATGTTCCCAGCCGTAAATTTGACACGATGCCAATAGTAAAGCCAAATGTGTTCAAACTCTCCAGGCTAAGAACCCTGGCTGTATCTTTAACGGAATTCGGCAGGTCGGGTAATTGCTGGACGCCGTAATACCATTTTTTCTGCATGTTGGTGGCAGGCTTTATCGTAAAAAACATCTGGTTGACATTCAAACTGAACCCAAAGTGGTAAGGTGCCAGGTCAAATTTAGGCAGGTTCAGAACGCGTGGCCGCTTCTGAGCAAAAATCTGTTCAGAAAAAATACCCGTAGTGATAAAGACTCCAATCAGTATAATTTTGAGAAACTTCAACAGCTATGCATTTAATATCCTCTATAACGGGATGGGTAAGAATTTATTTTTAAAATTATTGCGTTGCAAATGTAACGATTATTCTAATTTCATAAAATGGATGTATCTTTATAATGATCATTGATCAATGATCATTGTTAAGTTTGGATAGGATGTGAATAAAAATCACTTCAATCGATCATATATAACCCCAGCACTTCTTTTATCAGACGTTCTCTCTTGATCGGCACCACTCCGACATGTTCACATACCAGGCCTCCGGCAAGATTGGAAATAGCCGCCATATCAAAGGGAGGCATTTGTGAAGCCAGGCATAACGATGCCACGCTGATCACCGTATCACCTGCGCCGGATACATCAGCTATGGTTCGCAGATGTGCCGGTATATGATGTGCTATGCAGGTATCACCCTCTTTTGAGCTAATGTAAATGCCTTTTTCTGAGAGTGTTACAAGCATATTGTCAATATTCTGCTGTTTCTGGAATGTGATAATAACCGATTTCAGGTCATCCATATTCTGTGGTGGCATATCCAGCTTGCTGCCTTCAATAAGTTCTTTCAGGTTAGGCTTGAAAAGGTCAATATTACAGTAAGCATCGAAATGTCTTTTCTTCGGGTCGACAGCAACAGGGATGCCACGACCATGAGCCTTACTGATGATGCGGTCGATGACCTGCCCTGTCAGCACCCCCTTATTATAATCCTGGAAAATGATGACCTGGAATCTATTTTTGTTGAGCAGGCCTTCGAACCGGTAGAGCAATTCCGAAACTTCTTCCTGGTCGAGGTCTTTATCATCCTCCTCATCCACACGAATCAACTGATGGTTATTGCCGATGACCCTGAATTTAACGGTCGTCTTGCGCTTTTTACTACATAGTATGCCTTCACTGCTGATACTTTCCTCGATAAGCAGTTGCAGGAATTCACCGCCTTTCTGGTCATCACCGACAACTGAGCAGAGCAGAGGTTCCGCTCCCATGGCCTTGATGTTGCGTGCTACATTGGCTGCACCACCAAGCATATTGGCCCTGTGACTCACCGTGACAACCGGTACAGGTGCCTCAGGTGATATACGCTCAACACGTCCCCAGATGTATGCATCAACCATGACGTCACCTACGATAAGCACCTTGTTGGTTTTCACAGAGTCAAAAAATGAACTTATTTGATCTTTTGTTAACATGGTTACCTGATCGCTGATTTGACTCTTAATTTTTTATAAAGTTAATCATGAAAGTTCAGAAATGGCATTTTTTATTCGTAGCATTCCCTCGACCAGCTTCTTTTTCGATGTGGCATAAGAAATCCTGACACACTCAGGGGAGCCGAAAGCTGTACCCGGGACAAGCGCAACATAATAATTCTTAAGCAGATATGAGCAAAAGTCATCACTGGAGTTAATTGCTATACTTCCATTTCTTTTTCCAAACAATTCATTAATTTCCGGAAAAACATAAAAGGCGCCCCGGGGTGTATTGGTTCTCATGCAGGGTATTTCCTGCATCATTTCAAGCAGCATATCTCTCCTGTCTTTAAAGGCTGACACCATGATTTTAAGCTCCTCTGTTTTGGTGGGATCACTCTGCACAGCACGGAGTGCGGCTTTTTGCGAAATGGTACAGGCTCCTGATGTGAACTGTCCCTGCAGCTTATCACACGCTTTAGCAATAGCCAGCGGTGCCGCCAGGTAACCCAGACGCCATCCGGTCATGGCAAAACCCTTTGATACCCCATTTACAGTTATGACACGGTCCCTGATAAAATCAAACTGGCCAATGCTTTCATGTTTTCCGATATAATTGATATACTCATAAATTTCATCCGAAATAATATAAATATTCTCATGCCTCGAAATGACCCTGGCTATTTCCTCAAGTTCATTGCGTGTATAAACTGTACCCGAAGGATTACAGGGACTTGAAAAGATCAGCAGCTTGGTTTTGCTGGTAATGGACTTTTCTATCTGGTCGGGAGTGACCTTAAAATCATGATCTACCGAAGCATGGATAAGTACTGGCTTGCCTTCAGCCAGCTTGACAATCTCACGATAGCTCACCCAGTATGGAACAGGTAACAGAACCTCATCACCGGGATTAATCAGGCAGAGGACAACATTGGCTATGGCCTGCTTCGCACCGGTGGTGACGACAATCTGGTTTGGTGAATAGCCCAATCCATTATCCCTCCTGAATTTCATGCTAATGGCTTCGCGAAGGTCCTGATAACCGGGCACCGGCGGATAAAACGTAAAATTATTATCTATCGCTTCAATTGCTGCATGTTTGATGTAATCGGGCGTATTAAAATCCGGCTGGCCAATACTCAAATTTATCACATTATGTCCCTGTGCTTCAAGCTCTCTGCTCATACGCGTCATGGCCAGGGTTTCCGATTCCCCCAAATTGATGACCCTGTTCGAAAGTACTATCATTGTAAAAGAAGGTTTTAGTTTAGCCGACAAATTTAATGATTTTAAATTTTTATTATCCACATATAATAAGGCTTATTTAACGGATTTTTCTGACATTTGTTATTAAATAAACATGCAATGGAAACATTTCTCGAAATACTGAAATATATCATTCCCGCGCTGGTGGTCTTTGTAACTGTATTCATTGTTCTAAAAGCATTTCTTGAAAATGACCGCAACAAGCGACAGGCGGAAGTGAAAACGGATCGTGAGAAAATCCTGATACCCCTGAAGACGCAAGCCTATGAGCGTTTGGTCCTGTTCCTTGAACGGCTCACACCCGGCAACCTGGTTCTGAGAGTCAGCCGGCCGGAAATGAACGTCATACAGTTGCAGGCAGCCCTGATAAAAAGCATCCGCGACGAATACGAGCATAATATGTCGCAGCAGCTCTATGTGTCGGACGAAGCCTGGCAGATGATAAAAAACGCCAAGGAAGATATCATCAGGCTGATAAATATCAGCGCTGCCCAAGTTAATCCCTCGGCACGAAGCAGTGAAATGGCCGGTATTCTCCTGGAGTCTTATCTTAAAAACGAAAACCCACCTGTTGTTTCAGGAATGAATTTCATTAAGGAAGAATTCAGGAATCTTTCCTGAAAATATCCAGCCTTATGATTCCCTGAGAAAAGCAAATATTTAAGAAAAAGAGAAGTGATTGAACGATGGCCGATTGAACGATTTTCTCCGGGTAACATCATCAAATAACTTTTACCTTTGCAGCTTTAGTCAAATTATTCTGATGAAAGGTTACCGGTCGGTATTTATTGGCGGTGCGGCTGTCAGCATGGCAGCGGCATTATGGGGCCTGGACGGCGTCGTCCTCACACCCCGCCTGTACAACCTGAATATCGTTTATGTGGTCTTTATGGTCCATGCCATTCCATTCTTTCTGATGAATTTTGTGTTTTATAAAGAATACCGCCATCTTGGAACAATTTCGTGGAATGACCTGCTGATATTTTCACTTGTTGCACTGGCTGGTGGCGCCATCGGAACAATGGCCATTGTCAAGGCATTATTCCTGGTAAATTTTAAAAGCCTGACAGTAATCGTCCTTCTGCAGAAGCTACAACCGGTTTTTGCCATTACACTGGCCATTATATTATTGCACGAAAAAATCAGGCGTAACTATCTGATCTGGGCAGGATTGGCAATTGTTGCCAGCTATCTGCTGACCTTCGGATTCCGACTCCCTGATTTCAGGACAGGTTCCAATACCGTTTATGCTGCACTGTATTCCATGCTGGCTGCGTTTTCATTCGGGAGTTCGACGGTGTTAAGCAAGAAAGTCCTCATTAAATATGATTACACGACAGCCACCTTTTTCCGCTATGGTCTCACCACGCTTTTCATGTTGATCATTCTCCTGGCTACATCCACCCTGGGACAGGTCAATCAGACCACAGGACAGAACTGGCTGATCTTTTTCATTATTGCCTTCACAACCGGATCCGGGGCAATATTTCTGTATTATTTCGGGCTGAATAAAATCCAGGCGTCGGTGGCAACGATCTGCGAACTCTCATTCCCTTTATCGGCTATCATCCTGGATTATATATTTAACGGGAATCTCCTGTCTGTTGCACAGTGGATCGGTGCAGCCATACTGGTTTTTGCCATTATCAACCTGAACAGGACATCAGGCTGATATCTGATTATTGTAACTTTTCTGCGGAGAGAACTTTTAATTGGTTTTATAAGCTTTCAAACTATCCATCAGCTTTTTACGGGTGAAAAATATCCTGCTTTTCACTGTTCCAATGGATAGATCAAGTGCATCGGCAATTTCTTTATACTTATAGCCTGCTGTGTGCATTTCAAACGGCATGCGTTGATCTTCCTCCAATGATTCAATGGATTTAGTGATATCCTCAACAGCCAAACCGTTATCAGGCATATCACCGGTATCACTGGCCCTGTTCCTCAAATAATACAAGTCCTCAGAAATATCAAGAATGGTGTTTGATTTGACATTGCGGCGGTAGTTATTTATAAACGTATTTTTCATGATGGTATATGTCCAGGCCTTTAGATTTGTATCAGGCAGGAATTTATCCCTGTTTATTAAGGCTTTATATAAAGTGTCCTGAACCAGATCCTTTGCATCTTCGTCATTTGAGGTCAATAAATTGGCAAAATAATGAAGATTGTCCTGCAGACCGATTAGCTTATGACTGAATTCAATTGCTGTCATAGGTCATGATTTTTAAACGTTAAACATTGTTTAATTTTGACGGTACAAAATTAAACGTATTATCATGACAAGTCAAGATGTAAAATGCTAAAAAATGTTAAAATACTGTTAATTATGACTAATAGATTGATTATCAGCTATGTTATTATATAAACATTTATTTATGTAATGTTTAATATACATTTACATGTATTAAACGTAGAAGCATCATATTCGGAAAAAGAAACAGAAGCGGGGGAAACTAATAATATTTCACAAGCTCCTCTTTGAATTGCATAACATTATTGATTTTCCTGACATTGGAGGGAAATATCAAAGGTGAATGTATAATTTGCAAACCTGTGGTATAAATAATCTGTTTCGGGAAGGTTTTGGAAAGCCTGACAATATATTTATTCAGATCATCATGATCAAGCGGGGTGGTTATTGATGTGATCAGAGCATCAGGGGGCTTAAATTTCGATACTTCAACCAGATCACTCATAGGTACCGATTGCCCGAGATAAATGATTTTATGGCCGCTTTTCCTGATAAGATAGGCATAAAACAACAATCCCAGTTCATGCCATTCATTTTCCGGAAGGAACAGTATAAAACGCCGGGCATCAGCTTTCGGTCGTTCGGCATGTCCATCGATGGCCACCAGCATTTTCTGCCGGATAAGGCTGGACACAAAATGTTCCTGTGCCGGATTGATGCTTCCGGCCTGCCATAGCACACCAATCCTTTCAAGAAAAGGATAAATGATTTGCAGAACGGTGTCTTCGAAACCCAGACTCAGCGTGGCGGCCGAAAGTGCTTTTTCAAATTTCAGCTCATCCAGCTCAATCATGGCCGATATCAGTGTTTCTATCTGGCTGCCGTGGTTTGTGGGTTGAAATGTCAGGTTAAGTATCTTTTCCCTGATCATATCATCTGTCATGTGAGCGAGAAAGGAAATCTTTAAACCATGTCGTTGCAGAATCGAGATATTCAGAAGCTTTTTCAGATCCAGGTCATTATAATACCTGATATTGGTGGCTGTACGATGAGGTTTGACAACTGCGTAACGTTTCTCCCATATCCGAATTGTGTGTGCCTTGACGCCGGTGAGTTTTTCAAGATCCTTAATCGAGTAGAGCCCCTGAGTCATACAATGGGTTAGTTGATGATCATGTACGGGAAATAAACAACTGACAGGGGAAAAAGTTTATATCAGGAAATCATTTGTTCAACTTTTTGGATCGCACGGTTAATACCAACAGGATCATTACCGCCGGCAGAAGCGTAGTGAGCCTGTCCGCCACCGCCACCACTGATTTCCTTTGATACCTCACGGATCATTGTACCGGCATGCAGGCCTCTTTCTTTGACGAGGTTATCGGATATCATTATGGTCAGATTTGCTTTGCCATTATTTTCTGAACCAAGAACCACGACCATATTCTCTATGGAATTTCTCAGGTCAAAAACCAGGTCTTTAAGAGCAGCAGGTTCGATGTCAATCCTGGCGCCGATGAAATTGACACCACTGATTTGCCTGACCTGGTCAATCAATTGTTTTTTAATATCCTCCAGTCTCTTTTTATTATATTTTTCAATCTGTTTCTGAAGTGCAAGATTTTCATCCAGAAGATTGCTGACACTTTTTACAACATCGCCGGGATTTTTCAGGAGGTTTTTTATTTCATCGATAATTTGAATCTGACTGTTGATATATGCCTCTGCCCTATCGGCTGTGATAGCTTCTATTCTCCTTATGCCGGCTGCGATGGCACTTTCGGAGATAATTTTGAAGAGCCCGATCTGACCGGTTGCTGTGACGTGTGTTCCTCCGCATAATTCAATGGAATTATCAAAACGGATCACCCGCACCTGATCGCCATATTTTTCTCCAAAAAAGGCTATAGCTCCCAAAGCCAGGGCCTCATGAATCGGAACGGTGCGTTTCTCATCCAGTGTAATATTCTGTCGGATCTTTTGATTGACGAGGGCTTCGACACGGGCAAGCTCTTCATTGCTTAACTTCTGATAATGGCTGAAGTCAAAGCGTAAATGCGTTGGACCGACAAAGGATCCCTTCTGTTCGGCAAATTTCCCAAGGACTTCCCGCAAGGCATTATGCAGCAAATGCGTGGCAGAATGATTACATGCTGCCAGTGTGCGGCTCACCTGATCCACAACGGCTATGATGTCATGCGAAGGCTCGGCAGGTAATTTGTCGGCATAGTGAACAATAAGGTTATGCTCCTTTTTTGTGTCGGTTATCAGGATTTTTTCACCATTTTGTTCGATATAGCCTTTATCCCCGATCTGACCGCCACTTTCAGGATAAAAAGGGGTTTTATCAAAGACAAGCTGGTACTTCTCTTCATTTTTAACAGTGACTTTTCTGTAACGTGTTATTCTCACGGTGGCCTGCAGGATGTCATATCCGATAAAGGCACCGCCATCATTGCCCGACAGTATGATCCAGTCGCCCGAGTCGATTACAGCAGCCTGACGTGACCGTTCTTTTTGTTCGTTCATACCTTTGCTGAAGCCTTCCATGTCGACAGTAAGTCCGAGTTCCTTAGCCATAAGCTGTGTAAGGTCGATAGGAAATCCATAGGTATCGAACAAATCAAAGGCGAAAATTCCTTCAATAGTCTTATTGCCTCCCATCGCAGCAACATATTGTTCAAACCGTTTGATGCCAAAAGCCAGTGTGCGCAGGAAGGATAATTCTTCTTCAGCGATCACTTTTCTGATCATGTCCTGTTGCCGGGCGAGTTCAGGGAAGGCGGCCTTCATCCGGCTGACCAGTATAGGCAAGAGCTCATGAATAAATGGTTCCTTCTGGTTCAGGAAGGTAAAGCCATAACGAACGGCACGCCGCAATATCCTGCGGATGACATATCCTGCACCGGTATTGGAAGGCAGTTGTCCGTCGGCAATGGCAAAAGCAACAGCCCTGAGATGGTCGGCAATGACACGCATGGCCACATCGTGCTGGAAAGTATCTCCATAATGTATACTTGTCACTTTAGATATTTCGCTGATGACAGGCTGAAATATGTCGGTATCATAATTCGATTTTTTGCCTTGCAACACCATGCAAAGTCGTTCGAAACCCATGCCTGTGTCGATATGTTTTTGTGGTAAAGGTTCGAGGTGCCCGTCAGCGGACCTGTTATATTCAATAAAGACCAGGTTCCAGATTTCGATGACCTGCGGGTGTCCCATGTTTATCAGTTCCCGCCCAGGTGTCACTATTTTTTCATCCCTGCTGCGTATGTCGGCATGTATTTCGGAACAGGGGCCACATGGCCCTGTATCGCCCATTTCCCAGAAATTGTCTTTTTGGGAACCAAAAATAATCCGGTCTTCACCGATGATATTTTTCCACAGGTTAAAAGACTCGGTATCAGCCGGCAGGCTATCAGGCTCATCACCTGCAAATACAGTAACATAAAGATCATCTTTACTGATACCCAGGACCACTGTGAGTAACTCCCATGCCCATTCAATGGCCTCTGTTTTAAAGTAATCGCCGAACGACCAGTTACCCAGCATTTCAAACATGGTATGGTGGTAGGTATCTATGCCAACCTCTTCAAGGTCATTGTGTTTACCGGAAACGCGGAGGCATTTTTGGATATTGGCTACGCGTGTATATTTCGCAGAGGAATGACCGAGAAAAATTTCCTTGAACTGATTCATCCCGGCATTGGTAAACATCAGTGTCGGATCATCTTTAATGACCATCGGGGCGGAAGGAACTATCTGATGGCCCTTTGTCCGGAAAAACTGCAGGAAAGCATCTCTGATCTGACCCGCATCCATTGCACGTTCCATCATTTCAGAACACGGAATTTAGATTTTTTAACAATAAAAGGATTGCAAATTTACTTTATTTTATTAATTTTGCTCTCCCGTTATCCATAATTTATTGTAATTTGCTGAAATAGTTACTCATCTGGCATGCCAAAGGTAGAATATAAGTTTAATCCGGGATCATTCATGATCGAGAAGGTGAAAGTGACCTTCAAGGACTGGATAAAACGCGCCCTTTCGGTTACCGCGGCAGGCATTGCTTTTGGCGCTGTATTCACCTATGCTGCTTACAATTTCATTGATTCGCCCAAAGAAAAAATGATGAAACGTGAAATTGAGCAGTACAAGCTCCAGTACCAGATCACCAATGACCGGCTGAATCTGATCACTGCCTCGCTAAGGGATCTGCAGGACAGGGATGATAATATCTACCGCGTCATTTTCGAGGCAGAACCTATTCCCAGTTCAATAAGAAAAGGAGGTTACGGAGGTGCGGATAAATATTCGCAGCTTATGGGCTTTTCCAATTCCGATATCATTATCCAGACCAGCAGAAAACTGGATGAGATCACAAGCCAGCTTTACGTTCAGTCCAAGTCATTCGATGAAGTTTTCAATATGGCCAAAAACAAGGAGACTATGCTGGCCAGCATTCCCGCCATACAACCTATCAGCAATAAAGATCTGAAGAGGCTTTCGTCATATTTTGGGTACAGGACAGATCCTATCTATAAAGTACAGAAATTTCACAACGGCCTTGATTTCACTGCACCGACAGGAACCAAGGTTTACACCACAGGCGATGGAACTGTTGCAGAGGTCATTAAATCACGAAGTGGTTTCGGCAATACGATTGTCATCGATCATGGATTCGGATATCAGACGCATTATTGCCATCTTTCGCGGTTTAATGTCACACAGGGACAGCAGGTGAAGCGCGGGCAGGTAATTGGTTATGTAGGTAATTCTGGTAAGTCAACAGCCCCGCACCTGCATTATATTCTTTGTAAAAATGGACGCCCTATCAATCCTATTTACTTCTTTTTCAATGACCTGACACCAGGGCAGTTCGAGCAGATCATCGAACTCTCACAGCGGCCATCCCAGACCATGGATTGATCATCCTATTATCATAACTGATGGAATCCCAGGATAACAAGCCGGAAAAAGTATATTACTCCATTGGAGAAGTGGCTGACATGCTGCATGTCAATGCTTCACTGATCCGTTTCTGGGAAAAGGAATTCAACATCATTAAACCTCATAAGAATAAAAAAGGCAATCGTTATTTTAAGCCTGAGGATATCGACATACTTAAATCGATATACTATCTGGTAAAAGAAAAGGGGTACACCCTCGATGGCGCCAGGAAAAAGCTGAAAGAGAGCAAAAACGACACGCTTAAAACGGTGGAGGTCATTGCTTCGCTGAAGAGAATCAGGTCTGTTCTGGTAGAGATAAGGGAATCGACGTAGGTCTCAGGTTGCAAGTTGCAGGTTACAGGTTTCAGGTAGCAGGTCATCAGATAGGGGGTCATATATTAATCCAAGACTTGTAAACCATAGATCTGCAGACCCGATGACCTGAGGACCTCCGATCAATTATCGATCGACTACAATTTTTGATGTGACAACACTCCCATCATCCATTTCGAATTCCATCATGTAAGTACCATCAGAAAGACCGGAAATATTGATGGTGAATTTCGTACCCAAATCTCCGGCCAAATCACAAACAACCTGACCGGGATAATTCATGATCCTTAATGCTCTTATATTTTCAGAAGAGGTAATGGTGATCTCATTCCGTGATGGGTTGGGATATATCTGTATCAGGTTTTTATTGATGATCTCAGTTACACCGCTTAATATATCGAAAGTAACCATCACGATGATTGTACCCACATCGGGTGATGATGAAAAAGTTATGGATGCCAGGTAGCTGTACTCGCTACTAAGTCCTTCAGCATTAAAAATGGCTGTCACCTGGTGTTGACCGGCAGGTTGGACCACACCCTGGATTATGTTAAGTGACAACCAGTTATCCTCAGATGGCACACTCCCGTTGCCGGAATCATCAAAATATTCAATTCCGGCCGACCACTCAAGTGGACCATTACCTTCATTGTAAATTGTAATTATCTGCGAAAAGACCAGGGTATCAGAAGTATTAGGATCATACACCTGGTAAAGCGACTGTGGATCGATGGTCATCACCGGCTGTGTCAACTGCACATCCCAGGATGTGAGGCCATTAATTTCTATTTCTTCTTCTACAGTATTGAATCCAGCTGCCTCACATGCTACGGTAAATGTACTACCATCAATATCGCAGGAATAATATCCCTGGCTGTCAGTGAATGCCGCAAGGAATCCGTCAGTAGTGATTTTTGCATTCTCCACCGGATCCCCGCCAGCCAGCTCGGTCACAATACCTTCAAGAAAGGACTGTGAAGCTTCATAAATCCTGATATTATCAACACCCCACTTATTGATCATGTATGAGTTTTCGCCTGTTGCTGTAAACCTTAACCTGACAAGCCTGCCTTTCGTCAGATTGGAAATACCATAAGACCAATGTTCCCACTCAAACGACTCCTCGCTGTCAAATTTATCCACAAGTTTCCATGAAGTATCACCCCAAATTTCAACACGGAGTTCTTCTTGATCTCCCGGTGCAAAGTCATCCAACGATACATCAAATGAAAGCCAGACATGTTCCTGTGCCATCGTGGCATCAATTACCGGGCTTACGAGTGAGTAAGAATAAAAATCATTAAAAGGAGTAAAGTCAAATACTGCAGAGGGTGATGGCTGACCAAAATCATCTGCAATCATCCAGTTGCCTATATCAGGAGTATATGTCCAGGAATGAGTCTCAAACAAGCCTGAATACCATGTTTCGGTGAAGGGCAATGGGAAAATTTCGGCATTAACGGAATATACCGGAATATTCAGGAAGGTGATCTCATCATTTTTAACTTCGATTTCTGCAAGAACAGTCGTATCATAGCCTTCGGCGATGGCAGTGACTTCATAAAAACCCGCCGCGATATCTGTGAAAAGAAAAAATCCCTCCGTATCAGTCGTGTCGGCCAGACCTGCCGGACTTACACTCACAACAGCGCCGGGAACAGTCAGCCATGTGCTTACATCCCTTACATATCCTTTCAAATCACCCCTGGGAATGATCACGACAGTAGCCGGTTCTGAGGTGAAGGATTCACCTTCATCGTACACTGCGGATACATAGTATTCCCATGTACCCGCTGCTACTGACGGATCAATGTAGAATGTATCCGGTGCAGGCACAAAGTGGACGTTGTTGCCGTTTCTCCACAGGTTGTATCCTAACAGGGTCAACCTGCTGTTGTCGTCAAACGTTGCTGTCGATACCGGCTTCAGCATTCCTGCTGCCGGATATACATCGCCGCTGTTTTCTATTTTAGCCCGTGGCAATGATACCAGTGGTGCATACACAGCTTCTGTTGTCACCCATCCTTGCAGGTTCCAGTTATAATCCAGTCCATATCCTGACAATGGATCCCATGTTTCTCCGTCCGTTGTGATCATGTCTCCCTTGCCGGCTATAGCCGGGCCATGGTCGCATCCTGCAGGATATTCGCCTTCCGGATGTTCTATGATTGCATAACCAAACCACAGCTCCTGTGTGGCATCAATCTGTACCGGTGTGGTCAATGTTACCTTATTCCATTCATCAAGTACCACTGAGTCTATCGGCTGATCCACAACCAGTGTTCCGGCATTTTCACCTATCCATACCTTCAGTGCGTAATCTGTCGATGCTCCGCGAGGGTAGAACTTGATCTTGGTCAGGTACATGCCATCATAGGCTGCCAGGTCCGTAACTTCCCAACGCGATGCTACCATAAAGCTTCCTCCTGATGTTAATCCGATTGCGTCATAGTTCTCGCCATTATCCCAATGTATCCATTGACCTGTAACTTCGCCAGGTATATCCCATGTCAGCAACACATCATCGCATTCAAGCAATTCTGCTGATAATCCTGTTGGTAGCAAGAGGTCTTCGCCTACGTGAGCTTCATAGGATGGATCCAGGAAACAGCTTTCGCCCATGTCCCAAACTGCCGTTACATTATAATAATATATACCGCCTGGTGAGCATACATCCAGGTATTGTGATGATGTCAACACATCATCATTCAGTAATTTATTGTTTTTATAAACATTATATCCCAACAGTGTGAATCTGGAACGTCCATCCGGGAAGACATATTCGCCCGATCCTAATTCCACCAAACCTGTAGCCACCGGTGCTGCCGGGGCATTTGCTGTTACTGCGCCGCCTGTTGGAAGGCCGCCTGCCGGTACCATCACCGGTTCCAGTATTTGTTCACCATAATAAGGACCATAAACTTTTGCCCTTATCATATACAAATCGTACTGTCCCGGTGCCCAGCCTGTTCCAACTTCGTGGTCATAACTACGGCCTGAACCTGCCGATGATTCGTCTATAGCTGTCGGAGGACAATCCGGGTAACCTTGCAACTGCATGTGTGCTATGTAAAAGTCGCCACTGGCAATGACGATATCCAGGTCACTTACATCAATCTCGACCCAATTGTAATCCGCCGGCGTAAAATCTACCTGTCCCAGGTTCGTTCCCGGCATGCCGTTGCCACCGTCATCATCGTAAATAACAATGCGCATCGGGTTCAGGATTGTTCCTGCCGGCCAGGTGCCATCAAATATATGTACATAAGCTGACAATACTTCGCATGGATAACCTCCTGGTGATATACGTACAGCTACTTCTCCTCCTGCATCGTCCCATGCCATGGCATTTTCCGGTTCGCCGTCATCATACCTGATCTCATATTCACCAAATTCTACCCATCCTGGGTCCCATACCAACAGTACATCCATGCCATTGACCTGGCCAGTGAAGCCATTCGGCTGATAGAAGTAGTCGCATGTATAATAAGTGAACGGGAATTCCACGATCAGCGAGTGGCATGTCGTATACTGTGCATCCACGCCGGCTACATAGAATTCGCCGACCACCAGGTCGGTATAAGTATACGTCAATTCGGCTGTGAAGGCCAGAAGTACACCATTCAGGTATATATTATATCCTTCGAGCACCCTGGTTTCGCCGTCACCTTCTGTCGGGTCAACACCGGCAATCACCTTGATGTCATCCAGGCATATACCCAATCCGGAAGGTTCGGGGCTATCACCCAGAAAGCCTATCTGGTAAGTGCTTGTCGGATTCGGCAGGTTCAATTCAGCCTTGGTCCATACCGGAAAGCTGCTGAAAAATGACGTTATCGGTTTCCAGATGGCTGTTGGAGATGTACGGTAATATATCTTCAACTCATCCTGTCCCCTGCTCTGTGGCTGTGTATGATAGAAGATCAGTTTTGGTATTAATTCGCCAGATAGGTCTATTTCTGGAGTTATCAGCCTGGTTTTTGCCGAGCTGCCAGTAAAGCACGCATTGTACTCGCCGCCATGGGCAAAGTCCGGTACGCCGCTCGGGCTTCCTGTCTGTACTGCCCACGATACATCCTGTGCGATGTATTCCTGTGTCCATCCTGCCGGTATCACACCGCCTTCAAAGCCTTCTTCATAAACTGTATAGTAATCTATAAACGGTGGTAACCATGTGGCCACGCCGGTCTGACTGTTCACATGGAAATTCTGGGGCGGAGGGCAACAGTCGCATAAAGTAACATTAATTGTAATATCGTTGAAAAGTCCGATATGAGAGAGATAAAAAGGCTGCAAATCTTCGTAAATGATCTCCAACGAATATATACCTGGATCAAGATCGCTGAAACTTCCGGAGCCAGTTTCGTCGGTATATAGTGTATCACATCCACTAGGGTTGGCCATATTACAAAAGATCACCACCGCACCTACTAATGGTTGACCCTCACATCCACGGACATGTATCAAAACGTCATACTTGTCGGATTTTAGCAATAAATTGGAAAATACCGGTTCCGATTGATTGTAGGTATATTTACTTATCACCGCATACCTAATCCAGCCGTTTTCATATTCGGGCCAATGCGTGTCGGTATAATCCGATGAGGTCAATGTGGAATCCAGCAGAATCCAATTTTCGGGATTTGTCTCTTCTCCTTCCGGGAGGATAAATATTTCATAGCTTTCAAAATTCCGGTTTTCCGGTGGCATGTCAGTCATTGGTGTGTATTTGGCTTCGCCCACTTTATATGTTCCTGCCACTGTTGCTGAAGGATATAATGAAACAGTATGCTCTATGTTTAGCGTGATATCAATTTCAGAAGATGTTGGTACTTGCCGTGACTGGTTATTTCTCGGATAGATCAAGGCACGGACCATAAAGTCGTTGTATCCTGCGGGTGTCCATGGTCCTCCACCGATAACAAATCTCGAATAGCTACGGTAAACAGGATTACTTTGGTCAATAGCGATCGGTGCGCAGTCGGGCCAATCGCCTCTTTGAATCATCACACCGTAAAAGTCACCACTATCGATAACCACCTGAGCCTGTGAAAAATTTACAGTTATCCATCAAGATTCAGTATCTCAAAGGGATACCCGGAATGTGTAAATCTGATTGCATTCATGCTTCCTGATTGGAGCCATGCTGTCGCATTATCAGCCTGGTCATCATCATATACGATACTCCAACAGTGAACCGGATCATACCAGCTTATAAAAGCTTCGGTTTTCTGATCATTTAGCGTTGCTGTTACCGGAAGAGGCGGAATAGGAAATTCCATTAAGTAAAAATCAACGGTGACAACCTCATGGGAGCCGACGACAACATCTTCAATGGTCTGTGTTACATATCCATCGGCTTCCGCCGTAAGGGTATACGTTCCCGCTTCAATGGAATTAATCAGATAAAATCCATAGAAGTCTGTTATGCCAGAATAGGTATAAGACCCATCCGTGATAGTGATTGTGGCGTCATGAATAGGAATGGAATCACTACCATATATATAAACATGCCCGGTAATGGTGCTATTACCCCCGAGGGCTGTAAATGATTCCGGTTCAATTATGAACGGATTTTTTGAAACGGAGGTAGTTGGGCTGTTCATACCATGCGGTAGCCTGTTGCCTGCCGATAAAAAAGAACAATCAAATATCAGAGAAATGCAACAAAAAAGTAATATGCCGAAACTCTGATCTCTCAGATGGATTATTTGTTTCATAGTTGCAAGGGATTGGAAGGTATACACTTGAAATGAGTTCCGAAGATACAAAATATATTTAAAAAAATCAAATTTGATGTATAATTATTTTCACCCAAACTATCACCCTAAGTATTTATTTATACCAAAACACCCTAAAAGGTCGGGGTGAAAAATGAAATATTTATCAACAAAATGAAAAATATTTCGTAAAACGTTAATAATCAATGATAAAATTTTATGGAGAGAACACTGCGGAAGTCGCCATCCACAGACGTGCGGATCTGCGATCCCGACTTCGTCGGGATTTCGCTCGGCTTCGCCTCGCTTAACCTGCAGACCCGAGGACTTGTGAACCTATAATCTCATCTCAATAATAAGCCTGCTGCAGCAAATATCCCTGCACATATTCCTCAATTCCTGCTTCAAGTGAGTAGAAAGGAAAATCAAAGCCGGTGCTGCGCAGCTTATCCATTTTGGCTTCGGTGAAATACTGGTACTTGTCGCGGATGTCTATGGGTGTGTCGATAAATTCAATATTTTCTTTGATATCCAGCGATTGAAATGTTGCCCTTGCCAGATCGAGAAAAGTGCGTGCCGTGCCGGTACCGAGGTTATATAGCCCGGGCTGAGGCCGGGCTTTCATGAGGTAATATAAAACATCTACCACATCTTTCACATAGATAAAGTCGCGAAGCTGCTTCCCGTCTTCATAATCTGGACGATGCGAACGGAATAGCCGCACTCTCCCTGTCTGTTGGACCTGGTTGAAGGCATGAAAAATCACCGATGCCATGCGCCCCTTGTGATATTCGTTAGGTCCATAAACATTGAAGAATTTGATCCCCGACCAGTATGAAGGCTGGTGTGCCTGCCGAAGCACCCATTTATCGAATTCATTTTTCGATTCACCATACGGATTAAGCGGTTTGAGCTTTTCAACAATTGAATGGCTGTCATCATAGCCATGTTCGCCTAAGCCATAGGTAGCAGCCGATGAGGCATAAATTAGCGGGATATCAAACTCCACGCAGGCTTTCCAGACAGACTTCGAGTAATTGAGGTTCAGTTCGTCGAAAACCGCCTTATTAAATTCGGTCGTATCGGTGCGGGCACCTAAATGGAATATGAAATCCACATCCCTGTGATGCTCCTTCAGCCAAAGGAAAAAATTCATCCGTTCAACTTCCAGCAGATAGATTTTATGCTGTATGTTCCTCAGCTTAACCGGACTGGAAAAATTATCGACGAGGACGATATCTTTAAAGCCTTTGTTATTCAGCTTATTGACCAGACAACTGCCGATAAAACCTGCCGCGCCTGTTACGATGATCATATTACAATAAAATTTTTTACGGTGTTATTTCTGTTAATCTTTCTTGTTAGAGGGTACTTCAAGACCGTAACCTGAAGTTTTATCATCCCATTTCAATAACAAGGCAAATATAAATCCAAGTATACCGAAACCGACAAACATCAATATTGTCGGTGTATAAAAGAGTTTAGCACCTGACTCTATCATTTGCGGCGTGACTCCCTTATTGGTTATATCCAGGATATGACCTGCCAATATGGGTACTGCGAACAATCCCAGATTCTGAAGTGAGAACATGGCACCGTATGCGGTTCCGATCCTGTGAACAGGCACTATTTTAGCTACAGCAGGCCACATGGCTGCCGGCACCAATGAAAATGCAATTCCCAACGTAATCATTAAAATATATACATTGAATCTTGTCAGGGTAAATAAGACATGAACCAGAATAAGCATTAATGAGCCATAAATCATTAGTGATGCGCTTCTGCCTTTTTTATCGACAAACCACCCGAATAAAGGAGTGAAAAGAACGGTCCCATAAGGCAGTAATGATGCAATGTCACCGCTTGTTTCGCGTGACATTCCGTATTTATGATAAAAGAAATCAGGGGCATATTTCAGAAATGGGAATACTGCAGCATAAAATGTCACACAGAGTAAAGCAATGAAAATGAAAGAACGGTTAGTAAGCAATTTTCCGACATCACTGAAGTGAAATTCTTCTTCTTTTGACAGCAGGCTCCCCTGCGATTTAACCTGCCGGTCAAATTTGACATCATACATAAGATAAATGCAAAAAGATATGAATCCGATCAAGAGAAGCATGACGGCAAACCAGATTGGAAAAGTCCAGAAATCCGGTTTGATTAATCTCGGGGAAAGGTTGAAAGAAAGGGCAGTACCCAATCGTGCAATGCCTAAATTAATAGCAAAAGCCAGTGCGATTTCAAATCCCTTAAACCATTTGACCAGGATCTTACTAATCACAACGATACTAGTTTCAGCACCAAGACCAAAAAACAACATACCCAGAGACATCATTTTTACCTCAGGTGAGTATGATCTCCAGAAAGATCCCATAAACTTATATCCCAGACCACCATTATGATAAAGTTCAGAAGCACCATATGCTGTGATAAATGCACCAATTACCATAAAGACTGCAAAAAGGAATCCTGTAGGACGAATGCCCATCTTATCCAGAATAATACCCCCTAAAATCGCCATCAGAAGAAATGTATTCGGAAAGGAATAAAAACCGACAATTATTCCATAATTCTGTGAAGAAATATTCAGATGTTCCTGTAATATTGATTTAAGGGGAGACAAGACATCATAAAAATAATAGTTCGCAGCCATAAGCAGGCTAACCAGGAGCAATATCGACCACCGCATTATTGCTGATTCGTTGAGAGCCTTTTTAATTTCATTCATAAAATGAATTTTTAATTTAGGGTTTGGATAAATTAAACAGTCAAAAGTACAATTTTACAATCAAATATTAAATCCGGAAAATTAATCGTCACATACGGCTGGTTAAACTGAGAAAAAACTTAATTTTGCAAGATGAATTGGTACAGTCACCACAATAAAAAATTAACTATTAATAATTAATATTTTATGAAACCAGGCAGGATTATTCCCTTATTGCTGACAGGAATTTTGGTATTTTTAATGTCAACAGTCTCCCTCGCACAAATCAGCCGCGAAGGAGTTCCCATAAGTTTTTCGGCTGAAGGTTTGGCGGCCGATTTTCAGACAGTAGATATTGAGCCGCTCACGCAGGATATTATCCAACATGTTGATGACGATATGGCTGGAAAACCCGGACCCTACCGGATTGGAAAGACTATTCCGGTCAATCTTTCAATTGACAATGCGGGGACGTGGACTGATCTGCCATATGGAGGCCGCATCTGGCGCCTTAAGCTGCATTCCGGGGGAGCATTGGCATTAAGCTTATACTATGACCATTTCTGGTTGCCAAAAGGCGGGGAGTTATACCTGTATAATGATATGAAAACCCAGGTGATAGGTGCATTCACCGAATTCAATAATGATGGAACTGGCCTTTTTGCCACGGAGATCATCCAGGGTGAAACGGTGACGCTTGAATATTATCAACCTAATGAGGACTATGGCCAACCCGTCATCAGCATTTCTGATGTTGCTTATATTTTCAGGGGTGTCTCTTTTTCAAATATGAGTGACTCCCAAACAAGAGGGGAATCCTCATGGTGCATGATCAATATAAACTGCCCGGAAGGTGATGACTGGCAGGCAGAAAAAAAAGGCGTCGTCCACCAATATATGATCCTTCCTGCTGGTTATGTAGGCGATTGTTCCGGATCAATGATCAACAATACAACATGGGATCTGACGCCTTATGTGCTGACAGCTAATCATTGTGGTGAGGGCTGCACCCAATACATGTTTAATCAGTGGATCTTTTACTTCAGGTATGAAGCCTCTACATGTAGTGGCACTTCAGGACCGACAAATTATTCCATGACAGGGTGTTCATTAAAGGCAGAGGGTGATTTTACCGGGTCGGACTTTGCTTTGCTCCTCCTCAATCAGAATCCTCCATCATCTATGCAGGCATACTGGAACGGATGGAACAGAACCAATACCCCAAGTCCCAGCGGGGTGGGAATTCATCACCCCATGGGAGATATCAAGAAAATTTCGACATATACAACTACACTGGGACATTCACAATGGAATAACAATGGTGTACTGTCACACTGGAAAGCTTACTGGGCAGAAACTGAAAATGGTACATCCATTGTTGAACCAGGTTCATCAGGATCTCCATTGTTTGATAATGAGCACAGAATCGTTGGTGATTTAAGTGGCAGTCCCATTGACCAGACTTGTGAAAATCCATTGTATTCGCTTTATGGTAAAGTTTATTGGTCATGGGACCAGATGGGCTCACTGCCTGAACAACAATTAAAATATTGGCTCGACCCGGTTAATACCGGTGATCAATATCTGCCTGGGACTGATGGCACTGTGCCGCAGGCAAATTTTGAAGCCAGTGATGAAACCATACCCATACATGGCAGTGTTGATTTCACTGACCTGTCACAGGGAAGCCCGACAGAATGGAGCTGGTCGTTTCCGGGTGGAACACCAAGCAGCTCGACCGATGAGAATCCACAAGATATTGTCTACAATACTTATGGTAATTTCAGTGTCACTCTTACCATCAGTAATCCCTATGGTAATGATACAGAAACCAAAACCGCATTTATCCATGTTGATGATCCGCCTGTGGCAGCATTTAATGCCAGCGATACAGTCGTTGGCGTTGGCGGAACAATAACTTTTACCGATGCTTCGGCCAATAGCCCCACACAATGGCACTGGCAGTTTGAGGGAGGAACACCCAGTACATCATTCAACAAAAATCCGGCTCCAATACACTATAATACGGCGGGTGTATATCAGGTCAAGTTAACTGCCACCAACGATTATGGCTCCGATTCGGAGATCAGGGATGATTATATCACTGTGTATGGTGCCCCTGTTGCTGATTTTACTGTTGACTCGGCCATGATACCGACAGGTTATGCTGTGAACTTCACCGACCTGTCGTATGGTTATCCAACCTCCTGGGAGTGGACATTTGCCGGGGGTACACCTTCATCATCGGAAGATCAGAATCCTCTGGGTATTGTGTACAACACGGCTGGCATATATCCTGTTTCACTGACCGTGTCGAGTCCATACGGCACAAGTGATACCACCAAAACAGATTTTATCACGGTGATAGCTCCACCACAGCCAAATTTCTCCTGTTTCAACAGTTATATTCTTGTAGGTTCGTCCACCATTTTCACCGACCAGTCGACCGGTGATCCTGACACATGGCAATGGACATTTGAAGGGGGCACTCCTGAAACATCAATACTGCCGGTGCCGGTGCCTATCCAGTACAATTCACCAGGTGCTTTCAATGTCACACTTACTGTTGGCAATATTTGGGGCAATGCCACCCTCAATAAACCGGATTATATTCATGCCGGTTATTTGCCTGTTGCCAATTTCTCAGCAGATAACACAGTTATCATAGAGGGGGAAAGTGTCAATTTCGCCGATTTATCGACAGAAGATCCCGTTACATGGAACTGGACTTTTGAAGGTGGCACTCCCGGAACTTCAAATGAGAAGAATCCATCTGATATCCTTTATAGTGAACATGGCACCTATGATGTTACTCTGAAGGTCTTTAATGAATTCGGAGAGAACACGAAGACCGAAACAGATTATATCTTTGTCGGAGGTGTTGGCATTGACGACCAGAACGGAGCGGCCGAAGGTGTATTTGTATTCCCCAATCCAACAACAGGTATAGTCAACATGATGTTTACCGGCAGTGTGCCAGATATCAGATTAATAGAAGTATATAATTCTTTTGGAAATAAAGTTCTCTATTTGGATAAACCAGGCAGCATCAATAAGAATATTCAAATGGATCTTTCAGGTCAGAGACCCGGCATATATTATCTGGACATCCAGACTTCTGATCAGGTGATCATCAAAAAGATATCGCTGACCAGGTAACTGAATGAAGATACAGTTCATATTTCTTGTTTTTATCGTGTCATTTTTCTCTGGTTCAGCCATTGCCCAGATAAGCCAGGGCGGGCTGCCACCGGGTATAGTTTATCATCTTCCGGATCAGATTTCCGAAATTAATATCGGACAGATCGACGACGAGGCTTTGCGCATGGAAGATACCAGGCGTGATGAAACCGGTGAACCTTTCCGTTTTGCAGTCACTATCAAAACTGACCTATCGCTATCCAACTCAGGAACATGGGATATCATTGCAGGACAAACCAGGATATGGCGATTAAAAATAACCTCACAGGGAGCACTTGCACTTGGCCTTTACTATGATAAATTTCATCTGCCTGCCGGCTCAAAGCTATTCCTTTACAATGATGACAAAACCCAGGTCATAGGTGCCTTTACAAGTGATAATAACACCCCTGCAGGGCTCTTTGCCACGGAATTAATTAAAGGTTCATCGGTGATACTCGAATATTCCGAGTCCATTTACACTTCACAACCGGTTCAGATTCATGTATCAGAGGTTGCTCATGCATACCGCGGCGTCGGTATATTATCCAACGGGGGCATTCGTGGTTTTGGCGATTCAGGCTCCTGCGAAGTAAATATCAATTGCAGCGAGGGACAATCATGGCAGGATGCAAAAAGAGGGGTTGTCAGGATATCAGTTAAAAATGGCTCCTCCCTTTTCTGGTGTACAGGTTCTCTTGTAAATAACACCAGCCACGATTACTCTCCATATCTTTTGACAGCCGACCATTGTGGATTTTATTCAGGAGAATATGTGTCGCCGCAGGACCTGAACCAATGGATCTTTTATTTTAACTATGAGGCGGAGAATTGCAGTAAACCGGTTAATGAGCCACAGTACCAAACGATGACCGGAACAAGCCTGATAGCGCACGGAGGTGAAACCGGAAATACAGGCTCTGATTTTTTTCTGCTCCTTTTGAATCAGAATGTGCCCGGGACATATAATCCCTATTTTATCGGCTGGAATAACCAAAATGCCGGCACTCAGAGTGGTGTGAGCATCCATCATCCGCAGGGCGACATAAAAAAAGTGTCGACCTATACCTCACCGACCCTAACCACACAATGGAATGGAAACGGATTGCAATCGCACTGGAAGGTGACATGGAATGAAACAGCCAATGGTCATGGCATCACGGAAGGAGGTTCTTCGGGAGCACCTCTGCTTGACAATGAAGGATATATCATCGGCACGCTGACAGGAGGCGAGTCTTCATGCACCAACCTGAATGGCCCTGACTTCTTTGGGAAGCTTTCCTGGCATTGGGAATCCAATGGAACTACACCTGACAAGCATCTCAAAGAATGGCTGGATCCGGAAAACACAGGCACACAAAAATTGACAGGATCATTTTACGGTAATATCACAGTTGCCAATTTTACCACTGATACAAGCATTATACCCATTGGAGGCCGTGTAAATTTTTCCGACCTGTCGGCAGGCCAGCCTGATACCTGGAATTGGAGTTTTGAAGGCGGTGATCCTGCATCGTCAACCGACCAGAATCCATCAGGCATCAGATATGATACATATGGCTTTTATGATGTAAAACTTATTATCACTAATGATGCAACCTCCGATACACTGCTGAGGAAGGATTATATTAAGGTCATCCCTGTCATTTCACCCAATCCATCCAGAGGCGAGTTTAAAGTCTTCCTTGGCAAAGATGTAAAGGAATTACCCGGCATGAAGATATTCAGTTTACCCGGTGAAGAAGTGCAGCCTGTTTTTATTCATGGCAGCCCCTCCGAAATGAGCATAACCCTTGAAAATGCAAGTGCAGGATTCTATCTTTTAAAGGTCGCTTCAAGTCAATCCACCATATATAGTAAAATCATTCTGATAAAATAATTTATAGCATTTAGCCTATGAAGGGCAGCATTATTTATTTGATCACACAGCTTCTGTTCATCGTTGTCATCCTTGTATTCCTTATCAGATACTTATGGGGAATGTTTTTCGGGAAATCATACTACCCCGCCGCATGGGAAGAGAATGCCAATAGTGGATTTATCCCACCATTACTGGTAAAACTCGAAAAGAAGTACCCCGATAAAGTCCGGTTTTTCAGTTTCTGGTTTCAGATTGAGCGTTTAAAAAAAGAACATATACCGGGCTCTTTTGCAGAACTTGGTGTTTATAAAGGTGTAACAGCCAAAATAATTCACACCATCGATCCAACACGAAAGTTTTATCTTTTCGACACTTTTGAAGGGTTTACCAATATGGATCTCAGAACAGAAATCGGGGAGGCCGCGACATACACTTCTGAACATTTCTCCGATACCAATGTTGAAAAGGTCAAACGCTATATAAGTGGGAATCAAAATATTATATTCCGGCAGGGATATTTCCCGGATTCCGCAGCCGGACTGGAAAATGAGACCTATGCATTGGTCAGTATGGATGCTGATCTGTATAATCCGACCAAAAAAGGGCTTGAATATTTTTATCCTCGTCTGTCACCAGGTGGAGTGATTATCATACATGATTATAATTATAAATGGGAAGGAATTCTAAAAGCTGTTGATGAGTTCGTTGAGCAGATCCCTGAGAGCCTGGTGCCAGTGGCAGATATTGAAAGCAGTGTGATGATTGTTAAGTCCAAATAAAAGAATGATAGTTACAAAGCCGGCCGAAAACCTATTTGCATTTGCCTCTGCACATGAGTATCTTTATTGTACATTCTGTCCCATAATTCGTACTCCTCATGAAATGACATCCGGCTGTGCTGAACGTCCTGAGCCTTAATATAACGTTTGACAATATCCACTGCCGATGAACTGACTGAGAAAGCCCCAAATCCTCTCTGCCAGCTGAAATCAGAAAAACCATTTACATAAAGGCTGATCAATCTGCATGAAGTATCTTTTAATTGTTTAGCGACGATGGAGATACTGACATTTGATGGTAATTGCAGCAAAACGTGAATATGATCGGGCTGGATATTGATGGCGAATATCCTAATTCCAAGCTGATTTGCTTTTGAACGGATGGTGGCATTGAGCTCATCATTGAGCAAATCGCTGATGACCAATTTCTTTCTATATGTTCCCCAGATCAGGTGTATCCAGATCCTTGTACAGGAATGTAACGCCATAGCATTGGAATGGATTCCTATACCATTAATCCAAAAAATCATTAAAATGTGACCCTGGGAAAACAAAATTTTAACCGTGAATTTGCACGGATGCCATCTTATAAAAAGATGTCATCCGGACCCACAGGTTCAATTTCCGACTGATCGGAAAAGGTCGCCGCTTAAACGCAGCAATTCGATTTCAGCTTTTTTGGCTTCAAATTGTGACAATAAGAGCTGATACTGTGCATCGATGAATTTTTTCTGTGTATCCCGCAGGTCTATGTCGCTGATGGTGCCAAGGCGGTATTTTTCGAAAGCTACGATCACATTTTCCCTGGCTACAGCCTGGTTGGCCGTTTGCAAAGTGACCACCTGCAGGTTGGTCAGGTAATCAATAAAAATCTTGAAGAGGTTATTATGCACATCCGACTCAGTGCTTCTGACCTGGATATCGCTGGAATTAAGCTGCAATTCTGCATTCCTGATGGTCAGGTTCACATTGAAGCCACTGTAAATCGGGTATGAAAAGGTCAATCCGTACGATGAACCATAACTCAGGTTATACTGTGAGAATCCGGTTTGTGAACTGAGCTGGTTATAGTTGTAACCGGCCTGGAAGTTGAGCCTTGGATATCGCTGCGACCGGGCCTCCCTGAGGGCAAGGAAATCCAGGTCCATCGTGCTTCTGGCTATCATCAGGTCAGCATTCTGCGACCGGGCTCTGGCCAGAAGCGTATCATACGACAGCCGGGAGGCCATGTTTATTGTGTCGATGACTTCAAAAAGAATTTCCGGATTGCGGGCCAGCAGACGGTTCAGATCAGCCTTGGTGTGCCTGACAGCCGCCAGTTCCTTGATCAGGTTAGTGCTGTCGGTATTCAGGTCAACCGTTGACTGCAGGAGCATGAGCTGTGATCCGGAACCAAGTGACAACTTAGCCTCTGCTATTTTTTTCCGTTGCAGCGACAGATCCACAGCATCACGAAGCACCTGAATCATCTTTTCCTGCTGTATGATACCATAGTAATTCAAAATAATTTCGGATACCGTATTCTCAATAACAACGCGTGCTTCCGTCTCACCCATTTTCTCCAGCACTTCCAGCATGTTTTTACTGATGAACATGCTGAAACCGTCGAACAAGGTCCATGTGAGCTGAATACCGGCGTTATAATTAGTGTTATGCCCATTTGAGACATCTTTCACCGTCCCATTGAATTGCTCCTGGTGAGTGGTGGTGATGGTATTATTCTGACTGGCATTAATACCAACTGCGGGCAAGAAGCCGGCATTGCCTAATGTATTATCATTCCTGGCTATCTGAACATCATTTTTTGCAATGATAATTGAATAATTGTTTTCCAGCCCGGCCTCTATAGCCTGGTAAAGAGTGAGGGTGTCCTGTGCAGTAACGGTCATGCCCAGAAAACCAAAAACCAGCATCAGAAAAACCTTTATTTTCATATCATTCTCTGTTTTCACCTGTATATTTCGGTGTATATTGTTTTTTAACACGTCTGGACAGATAGGTATAAAGGGAAGGGATGACATAAAGGGTGAGCATCAGGGAGAAGATCAACCCGCCGATGATGGCTATTCCCATTGGCATACGGCTCTGTGACGAGGCTCCCAGTGCGAGGGCAATAGGAAGCGCACCCAGTGCAGTGGCCAGACTGGTCATAAGTATCGGACGCAACCGGCGTGTCGCCGCGTCAATGACAGCTTCGTTTAGCTCCAGCCCAGCTGCTTTGCGCTGGTTGGCAAACTCCACAATCAGAATCCCGTTTTTGGTTACAATACCAATCAGCACGATGACCCCGATTTCACTGAATATATTAATGGTCTGACCAAATATCCACAGTGACAGAACAGCTCCTGCCAGCGCCAGAGGCACAGTGAACATGATGATGAGGGGATCGATGAAGCTCTCAAACTGTGCCGATAATACCAAATATATGAGAACCAGTGCAAGGAGAAAGGCAAATAGCAGGCTGTTGGAACTATCTTCATATTCTTTGGAGGTACCTGTCAATGCTGTAGAAAATGTTTCATCGAGTGTTTCCTTTGCAAGAGAGCGCATTTTCGCGATGCCCTGCCCGAGTGTGGTACCTTTTGCCGGCTGGGCTGATATGGTCGCTGCCACATACCGGTTATAGCGGTACAACTGGGGTGGGTTGCTTCGTTCGGTAAGCTTTACAATATTGTCAAGCTGTATCAGCTCATTTTTATTGTTCCGCACATAAATTGAACTCAGGTCAAGAGGTTTATCCCTGCTCTGGCGGTCAGCCTGACCTATCACCTGGTATTGCTTGTTGTTCAGAATAAAATAACCATAGCGCTGGCCGCTGAAATAAAGCTGAAGGCTCTCAGCCACATCTCTCACACTGACGCCGACAGCCCTAGCCTTGTCGCGGTCGATCTCTACCGAAATCTCAGGTTTATTAAATTTCAGATTCAGGTCGACTGTCTGGAATGCAGGATCAGCCTGGGCCTTTTCCATAAATAACGGAAGATAACGTCGTAGTTTTTCAAAATCCGTCGCCTGAATGACAAACTGAACGGGCAGGCTGCTACCTCTGCCGCCTCCTATGGTTTGCTCCTGGGTGACGTATGTTCTGGCGAAGTTATACTGACGGGTAATCCTGCTTAACTCGTCGGCTATTTCCTGTTGTGTGCGCTGGCGCTGTGAAGGATCTTTTAACGAAATCCGGATAAAACCTCCATTTGCGGATGATGACGATCCAAATCCCGGCGCAGTCATAGCCATGAGGTACTCTTTTTCAGGAATGGTATCGGAAATCTGCATAAGCTGGCTGACATAAGTATCCATCAACTCAAAAGAAGTGCCTTCAGGTGCTGTGGAAACAATCTGTAAACGGCTTTTATCCTCCATGGGAGCCAGCTCCGACGGGATAAGAGATCCTATTCCGAGAATAATAAAAACCGACACGATCATGATCACGATGGCCAGCCATCTCCGGCGAATAAAGACCTGAAGGGTCCGGTTATAACCGGCGATAAGATCGTTGATCCATTTCTCAGTGATACGGAATATCCTGCTGTGTGCCGTGCTTTTCCTGAGCATGCGCGAGCTCATCATAGGCGTGAGTGTCAACGATACCAGGGCCGAAACAAGCACTGTCCCGGCGACGACGACGCCAAATTCACGGAACAGCCTTCCTGTCAGACCACTAAGGAAAATAATAGGCAGGAACACAGCAGCCAGTGTAATGGTTGTGGATATAATCGCAAAATAGATTTCTTTTGATCCCCGGTGACCTGCTTCAACCGGATTCATGCCACCCTCGACCTTATGGTATATGTTTTCAAGGACGACGATGGCATCGTCCACCACCAGGCCTGTGGCCAGCACAATCCCGAGCAGCGTCAGAATATTTATCGAGAAACCGGCAATATACATGATAAAAAATCCGCTGATCAACGAAATAGGAATTGCGATAACAGGTATCAGCGTTGTTCTCCAGTTCCTGAGAAAGACAAAAATTACCAGCACGACAAGCCCGAAAGCGATTAATAGAGTATCCTGCACTTCCGAAATGGCCTTGCGGATAGTTGTCGTCGTATCCATCATAAGGCCTACCTTGATATCCGATGGCAGGTCCAGCTTAATCTGTTCAACACGTTTATAGAACTGGTCGGCAATATCGATCTGATTGGCTCCGGGCTGTGGTATAACCGATACCCCCACCATCGGAATTCCACCATTGCCTCTGAGTATAGTCCGTTCATTTTCAGGAACCAGAGCTGCATTCCCTATATCCTGAAACCGCACCAGGATGCCATCCGACTCCCTGATGATCATGTTGTTGAACTCTTCGGGAGTGGTGAGCCGTCCCATGGTGCGGATGATCAGCTCAGTCCTGTATCCTTCGATTCTGCCGGAAGGAAGCTCGACATTCTCACGGTTCAGTGCATTACTCACATCGCCAGGTGTCAGGCCATAGCTGGCCAGCCTCGCAGGATCCATTAAAAGCTTAATGGAGTATTTCTTTTCACCCCATATCCTTATTTCACTCACTCCGGGTATGGTTTGCAGACGTTCTTTAAAAACATTATTTGCTACATCCGATAATTCCATGAGGTCACGCGAATCGCTCTGAATGGTGAGGACAAGTATAGGGCTGGCATCGGCATCCGACTTGGTCACAATAGGCGGATCCGAGTCGGGCGGGATGTTACGAATGGCACGCGACACCCTGTCCCTGACATCATTGGCAGCAGCCTCCATATCCACGCCAAGCTCAAATTCAACGGTGATATTACTCCTGCCATCACTGCTTGTTGAATTCAGCGACCGTATCCCGGCAATGCCGTTAATGGATTCTTCAAGAGGTTCAGTGATCTGCGATTCAATCACATCGGCATTAGCACCCACATAATTGGTCGAAACAGTAATCACAGGAGGATCCACACTAGGATACTCCCTGACGCCCAGAAAAGTGTATCCGATAGCTCCAAACAACAACAGCAAGATGGAAATGACAGTAGCCAGGACAGGACGATTTATGCTTACTGAGGAAATATTCATGTAATGACAGCTTTTGGAGGGTTATTGTGTTATCAGTTGATTGACCTTCACTTTCATTCCTTCCTTTAGCTGCAGCAATCCGGTCGTAATGATCGTATCCCCTGGCTGTAAACCCTTTGTTATCTGGATTTCCTGCTCAGTACGGATACCTGTGTCAACATAAACAGCTTTTGCCTGGCCATTGACAGCGACAAATACCTTTTCGCCCCTGATATCCGGAATCAGAGCCTCTGTTGGCAAAACCAGGGCATCGGTGATGATTTGAAGGATAATACCGATTTTTGCAAAAGCACCCGGAATGAGCAGATTGCCGTTATTTGAACACCTGGCCCGTACGGTCAGTGCACGTGTTGAAGGATCTATCTTAGGCTCAATGGCATATATCTCTCCTCTGAAGGTGCTGTCGGTCCCATCTACGTTGAATTGTATGACTGTACCCTTTTCGATCTCACTGATATATTTTTCAGGAACAGCGAATTCAATCTTTACCGGATTAGTTTCCTGCATACGTGCTATAAGCATGGCAGAAGAGATATACCCGCCGGGGCTGACATACCGCAAGCCGATCTTTCCGCTGAAAGGTGCAGAGATTACGGTCTTGATCAGTTGTGACCGTACCAGATCTATTTGTGCCTGGATGACACCCAGCTGGTTTTGCGATATATCGTATTCCTCCTGACTTACTGCATTGATTTCTAATAGTTTTCCCTTCCTGTATACATCCTCTTTGGCCAGCTCTTCATCCAGGATAAGTTTTTTCATCTGGGCTTGTAATTCATCGTCGTTGATTTTGACCAGCACAGCCCCCTTGCCGACATAGCTGCCTTCTTCAAAATTGATAGCCATAACCCTTCCCGGCACCTCGCTGCGGATCTCAACCTCTTCATTGGCAAGAATAGTACCTGTGGTAAATATTTTATTGCCAAGCTCCTTTGGTTTCAGGATAATGCCATTCACTTCCATTGGCTTTTGAACAGAAGCTGGCATACCGGTATTTTGCTGTTTCTTCTGACATGAAGCCATCATCATGACGAGAATGACCACCAGAAAGATGTACTGATAACAGGAAGCTTTCATAAAAGCAGATTTGATTTATGGATTCTGCAAATAAATGTGCAAAGTTACTTGTTTTTATATGACATGGAATAATTTGAAAATTTGAAAATTAGTCAATGTATCAATTAGTCGATTTAATAATCATTACTGTCCGGATAAAAAGGCAGGAACAAGCCAGAAGCCTTATCAATATTGCGTTCCCGATGGGACTTAAAAAAATTATGGGTTGTTTATTGTTCTACCGATATTTGGTCCCTAACGGGACTGTCCCGTAGGACAAGATATTGGTAGAAAGAAAGTAAATTACAAAATAGAATTAAGTCCCTTCGGGACGAAATAGAATTTTAACCGGACAATAGTGATTTGATAATTAGTTGATTAGTCGATTTAGTGAAATAAATTTCAAGTATGTCTCGTAGATGCTCACCAATTGAAAAAAGAAAACAATAAGATAGATAGGCCTGGACTTCCTATGCGGGGTATCCACTGGGCGAAGATTCTGCTGAAGCCAAGTGCAGAAAAGGAGTGTCTCAAAAGTAAGACACACTCTTTTTTATTTACCAGTTATAGCGGAGCAACCTAGGGAAGAGGACTAAGGAGCGTAGCGACGAGGGAGCTTCCCAGTTGTGAAGCCATAACGAGGCCTCGCGGCCTGAGCGAAAAAAAGTAGTCTTGGGGAATGAGGAGCACCATTAGCTTGCCTTATGAAATTCCTCCCATGAAGTAGCATTTTTCTACAAATTGAAACGTCATGATACATCAAAAAATTTATCTTTGTGTCACCATTTTATAAATAAGTAACACTATGCAGGTAAAACGATTCGGCGTATCTCTGGAAGAAGATATATTGCAAGCATTGGATGAATTCGTCACAAGCCATCAGTTTCCAAACCGTTCACAAGCCATCCGTCATCTGATCAAAAGCAGCCTTGTTGCAGAGAAATGCGATAAAAACAAAATTGTTGCAGGCTCAATCATCATCGTTTATGATCATCACAAACGTGAATTGAATAACAAGCTGATGGCTGTGCAGCACGATTACCACGGCCTCATCCTGTCGACACAGCACATTCACCTGTCACATGATCTTTGTCTCGAAACCATCGCTGTTAAAGGGAATGGGCAACAACTGCTCGACCTGTCGGATAAGATCATAGGAACAAAGGGTATCAGGCACGGAAGGCTGGTAATGACGGATATAGAATAATTTTTTTGTTTTATCAGTAGCACGAATTAAAAATAATGTAACACCTGATCTAACATGCACATTCCGGATGGTTACCTGAGCCCGCAGACCTATATCCCGTTGTATGGCGCTTTTGTCGCTGCCACGGTCATAGCTGTGAAAAAGGTTAAAAAAGAAGTATCGGTGCGCAATATCCCCTATTTAGGAATGGCTGCTGCCTTTGCGTTTATCATCATGATGTTCAACCTGCCCATACCGGGAGGTACGACAGGGCATGCAGTAGGTTCGGCGGCTATTGCCATCATCCTTGGCCCCTGGTGTGCCTGTGTGGCTGTATCCGTTGCCCTGATCATACAGGCGCTGATATTCGGCGACGGCGGCATCACGGCCATTGGTGCCAATTGCTTTAATATGGCAGTGTTTATGCCGTTTGTGGCCTATTATATTTTCAAAATCACCGCTGGCAATCAACCGCAAAAAAACAGGATTTTCGTTGCCTCCTTTCTTGCCGGATATATCAGCCTGGTACTGACAGCTATTCTCACAGCTGTTGAATTCGGCATCCAGCCATTGATAGCTTCCACCCCCGACGGCAGAGCATTGTATTGCCCCTATGATCTTAAAGTGGCCATCCCGGCCATGGCCATTGAACATCTCCTGCTTTTCGGCATCGTCGAAGGACTTGTCACCGCACTGATCATCAGGTATATAAATAAAAATGAACCCCGGCTCATCTATGTATATAATAAGAAAAAAAACAATGACTAGGCTGCAGAAAAAAATCCTTGTTTTTCTAATTGTTTTGGTGTTGATCACACCTGC
The DNA here is from genome assembly GCA_026391695.1 of Bacteroidota bacterium. Classification (NCBI taxonomy): domain Bacteria; kingdom Pseudomonadati; phylum Bacteroidota; species Bacteroidota bacterium. Next base: position 46,979 of record JAPLDP010000021.1, on the reverse strand, counting down.
CGGGATATTCCTTCCCATGTTCTTTGATGCCGGTGATGCCTGGGGTGAATGGTCGGCCCAAACAGTAAAGGGAATTATAGGCTATGTGCCTGAAGGCCTTGCTAAATATACGGATACGTGGAAAGCTCCTGTGTCTGATTATACCCTTGACGGGAATGATCCTTCGTTATCACGTCAATCGGTTTATTACATCATATCGGGTATTGCCGGTGCAGCCATCGCCTTAGCTGTCACGTGGTTGCTATCAAAAATCATCATCAGAAATGAAAAATAAAATTCCGGCATTTTTACTCAGCTCCCGAAATGGCTCAACACAGGCTCATGGCTCCAATAGATCCAGCCTGACATTCCTCGATCGTACCCTGCACAAAGCAGCAAAAGTCCTGCAATCCATGCACATGCAAGGCGGAAGCGCCTCAGAGAACAATGTCATTTGTAAGCTCAACCCATTCGTAAAAGTGCTGGCCTTTATTTACCTGATTGTGATCATCAGCCTGGCCGGCAATATTCTTTCACAGGGTGTAGTCACCCTGGCCATTCTGATCATGTATGTCATCGCAAAAATCAATCTGCTCAGTGTTTACCGGAAGATCGTATCAGTGGCTTTCATATTTGGTTTTCTGGTCTTTCTGCCTGCGGCCTTAAATGTCATCACTCCGGGCCCGGTCATCATCAACCTGATGTCATTTAATCATGTCCATCATTTCTGGATATATCATATTCCCGCGAATATTGGTATCACCATGGAGGGATGCAGGGTGGTGGTGCTTCTGTTCCTGAGGGTGCTTAATTCGGTATCGCTGGCATTGCTCATGGCTTACACCACTCCTTTGGCCCATGTGCTGAAGGTCTTGAGAATTTTTTATGTTCCCGACACATTCCTGATGATTGTGTCGCTGGCCTATAAGTACATTTTTATCCTGGCCACGACCGTTGAAGATACCTATTTATCGCTGAAATCGAGGCTGACGGGTTCGATAAAAACCAAGGGCATCCGGACTCTTGTGGCTGGCCGGATGTTGTTCATATTCCGCCGGTCGACACAAAACTATGAGCTTACGTACATTGCCATGGTTTCGCGGGGGTATACCGGGAAAGTAAAGCTGGCTGCGCTGAGCCGGCCGGGCATAATGGATGCCGTCTGGCTGCTGCTGGTGGTGGCTTTTGGTATAGGTGTTATTTTATTATAAAAATGAGATGGAAGATGTTATCATTTTGCAGGATGTGAGCTATGCCTACTTTGGCCAGATCATGGCTCTGAAAAATGTCAGCCTGTCGGTGCGGGCAGGCGAGCTGTTTTGTATCATCGGCCAGAATGGCAGCGGCAAGACGACGCTATTGCATATCATCAATGCCCTTATTCCTCCCGACTCAGGACAGGTACTCTTCAAAGGATCACCGCTGACAAAAAAGTCATTGGGGGACGTGCATTTTAACAGGACGTTCAGGCAGAGTGTCGGTTATATCTTTCAGAATCCTGACATCCAACTTTTCTGCCCGACGGTTTATGATGAACTGTTATTCGGGCCGCTGCAGACAGATATGCCGATTGACGAAGCCCATGACAGAGCCTGCCAGACGCTTGACGCTCTCGGTATAAATGATTTGAAACACCGCCCTGTCAGCAGGCTGTCGGGAGGTGAAAAGAAAAAAGTGGCCATCGCCTCTGTTCTCACCATGAATCCTGATGTTTTGCTCATCGATGAACCCCTGGCAGGACTGGATCCAAAAACCCAGACATTTTTCATTGAGCTTCTCATTAAGTTGAATCAAGCCGGCAAAACGGTCATCTTCACCACCCACCACCTTGATCTCATTGATCATCTGCAGCCACGTGTAGCCGTGCTTTCCGAAGACCATACCATACAAAAGACCGGTTCAGCGGCGGAAATACTCACCGACGAAGAATTCCTGGTGAGCGTAAATCTGATCCATGAGCATGTGCATCGCCATGGTGAGGAAACACACAGACATTTTCATTCGCACTATGTTTTTCACAGGCACTGAGGGGGTTGATTACATAAAAGTCGGCTTCTTGTCATTGTCCTGACAGAACCAGGCTCAACTGGTTCGTAAGATTTTCCCGATTTATAAATAAACAAAATAAATCAGCGTTAAAAATTGCTAATGAAATAATTTTTGATTACTTTCGTTCCTATCTTTGCAAGCCAATTACCAAAGTCATGTTAGAAAAAGAATTTAAATACTACATTGATAACCAAAATGAACTCGTTAAGCAATATAATGGTAAATATATTGTGATCATAGAAGAAGAAGTTATTGGAGCTTACTCTTCAGAAATTATAGCTTATACTGAAACGATAAAAAATCATGAACTGGGAACATTCCTGATTCAATTATGTGTTCCTGGCAAGGATTCATATTCTCAAACATTCCATTCACGGGTAATATTCGCTTAATGAGTCCCTCTTCTCCTCATTATCTTACATTTACAACTAATTCTGTTATGGCAAGAGACTATAATCGGGTTTAAACCAGGATTTTTCTCATATATACTCTCATAAGCATGATAGCCAGTCCATTATTTTTGTTCCATAGGAACAAAATATCGGTAAAAATTTAATACGGCAATAACATTCAAGTCCCGTCAGGGACGTAATATTAAATATCAAATACAAAATAGGTAATGATATAATATTTCGTCCCTACGGGACTTCCGAAAATTTAATGTCTTGTTTTTCTACCGATATTTAATCCCTATGGGATTAAGGAGTGTCACAAATGTATGTAAATGTTTGAGAAAAATATCCTGGACATTATGACATGACAAGGTTGCAAATAATAATTTCATCTTTCTTCCTTCATCCTTACTTCGTCTTTTATAGTCTCGTTGCTAAAACGTTCCTTAAGTAACTCTTGTCTTTGTATTGATCTGCTATTATGTTTATAAGTATCCCATGTAGGCTCATAATCTTCCGATTGATTTCCCCATACATCCCAACCTGGTCGGGATCCTCGTGAGAAAAGTTCGATATAAGGCCCGGGGCTGCAGGCTTCAATAATCTTATATTGTTCCTCAGGTTTGCGTGAGTGTTCCTGTTTGCGGCTTTTAATGATATTCACCTGTGTTCTTCCAGGATCGGATGTACGGAGTTTACCTTTTACGCCAAACAGGAGTATTTCAGTTGTATTTCTGAAATAGAAACCAACGCCCCTGCCGTCAGGACCGCCATCTTTACGTATTTTATGCCAAATTATATTTGTCTTATATTCAAATCCCCATGCTTTCATCACCTTTAAACCTTCCTTCAATAAAGCATTTGGTACCCAAAGGTATAAATGGCTTTTCTCAGCAGTGACAAAGTCGACTGGTATTTCCATGATCTCCTCCAAAGAGAGAGTAGAGTACCTTGCGAGACGTTTATGTTCCGGAGCTACTTTCCCTGTACGGTTATCGAACTGCCATGGCGGATCGGCCAGTACAGTTCCATAGTATCTTCCCTGAACTTGTCTGATAAAATCTTCTGCTACCTTTCCCTTCATTGTATTAATCCTCAACGTATAAATTATTTGTAATACCGAAAACTAAAATAGGACATCCTCCTCCTCCACCGCCTTCGATTCTGGAGATAAGCTTAGACATGTGAGTAGTAGATGATCCATAGGACGCCCCTCGTCCAAGCCGGTCAAAAATCTCCTGAAGACGATCACAGCGTGTGATAATAATGCCCACGCTTATGGCTCGCAGATCGAATAACAGACGGAAATTATTCAAATCCCTGTCGAAAAACGGATCTTTATTATTCCACTCTATTTCAAGAGCTATTTGATTTTTATAGCAATCGACCTTATGTGTTGGAGATTTCATAACTCTGTCATCTACATTGACTGAGGTGTCAAATTTCTTTTCCTGCCAGCCACGGTCAGTGAGAAATTTATCAATACTCTCTGAAACCAGTGATTTTCTTCCACCAGGTTCTTTTATCCAATTTTCATGAAGCCTGAAACCGGTCAAGAGATCTTTGATATCTCTGAATTCAACAGGAAAATCACTAACAAGCACAGCAACAGCATGTTTCCATTCATGGACTTCATAGTTTGTCAAAATGAATTCAGGCAATATTTCTGTACCCATTGTGCTTTTATTGGTTGATCCATTTTTCGCCTAAATATACCTATGATTTTGAGACTGATTTTTCAAATTTTAGTAAAAATTATTAACATTATACTGTAATTCATTTAAGATCATAGGTATAATAATGCATTTGGGTCAGCACAATATAATCCGCACAATCTGTTAAATCAAATATATTTTCAACGGAAAGCTAATAGGCACAAAAAAATCCCGGGTATCTGATTATATCCGGGATTGGAAGTGGCGGTCTGGACGAGACTCGAACTCGCGACCTCCTGCGTGACAGGCAGGCATTCTAACCAACTGAACTACCAGACCAAGAATCGTTCTTAAACGAGCATGCAAAGATAATTCAATTTTGAAATCATTCAGTAATTTTTGTAAAAAATTGAATTGCCAGTGATAAATGCTCCGGAGGAGCAAACTGTTTATAGCTGTTAAAATAAACATATCTTTTAAGCTCCGGAGGAGTGATCCGTCTTCAAAATATTTCGACCATTAGATTATTTATATCTTTTCCCTATTGACAACATCAAAATTTCACGGGTCACTCCTCCGGAGCTTTGGTAGATTTTGTCGCTCGATACCTACAAACGGGATTCTCCTCCGGAGAATTTATAGAGAGTGTTAGAAGGTCCCGATTTTCATCGGGAAGATCGCGAGTTCGAGTCTCGTCCAGACCGCACAAAGATGCTAAATAGCCTTGTCATACACTATGTACAAGGCTATTTTATTATATGGCAGCGGGTATCTCTGTCGACATTTACCGCCCATCCAGGTCAGTTCGGCCATATTTTTTTTACAAATTCCGGATGGTCAATAAACGGATTCCGGTTTTTCTGATATTTAGAATAGATGAGATCATTTCTATTTCTCTCCCAGTTGTCGACAGGATCGGCTTCATGCCACTTCAGAAGCGTACGCAGGTTACCATAAACAGGCTGGTTCTTATAATTTTTTGATGTGTTGGAATTATTGATCAGTTCCAGGTCCGGTTCGCCATTTTCACCTTCATATCTCACATCCATATAAAACATCATCCGGGCTATGTCGCCTTTCACTTCATCGCGGGGTTCCCATGTTGAATCGGTGACATAACAGCCATATTCCCGGCCGTCATATTTAAAAGCCTTTCCTCCTTCATCAAAATCCTTATTTGATTTGGCATTGGAACCATTGAATTTAGGATGCACCGGCCGGAGATGGTGGACGTCGACGCCGGGGCCTTCCTTCCTCCCAAACTGGCCATGCGACTGCGACCAGACATGTTCGCGCTGCCAGGTGTTCTTCTCTGATGCAGCATCCATGGAAATCCCGGAATAAATGCATATCACATGGTCAGGATCTGCAGGATCACGATCTGTATCCTTTAAAATATCCCATACATCTGTTGTATCATCGGAGGTATATTCGAATTCGACCTGATTTCTGATTATTTCATAGAGCTTCCTTTCCAAATCCTGTCCCTCAAGGTTTTCAGTGCCGGTATAGTATCCTGCAGGGATTTTTCCAACGCCGACTAAACTATTTACGACAGCTGTCTGATCATCAGGCTGACTGCCGGGTATCGGGCCTTCATACCGGCGGACCAGTGTCCGGTATATCCAGCCTGGCTGGTTGACAGAAATACATTTTACATGATAATAACCGTTTGTTTGTTGTCCTTGCTCAAGAAGAGGCAGAGTATCACCGCGTGCGACTCTCTCAATTATTCCGGAACCGACATCAGGTTGTTCTTTGATTGTGGCTGCCTTGCTCACGACAAGATATTGGGAATAAGAAAAATAAGACGAGGTTAAAAAGATTACCAGACAGAGTATTGTACTATATTTTTTCATCGGGTCAGCTATTTATAGTTCAATTCACTTATTTTATGGACTCTCTTTGCTTTTCGGCCGAGCTCATAATTCCCATGGTATCTTTAAATAGTTTAACCGATCCCTTGCTTCCGCCGGCAATCACAGCCCCTGTCAGAAGATAACCGTATAAATGCATCTGGTCGCTTGTGACAAATAGAATGGTGAGGGCATCAAATTTCCAGATCCAGCATACAGCAACAGCCACGACCAGTGAGATCAGTTCCTTTAATCCTGTAATCTTTTTCTTTTCGGATAATTTTTTATACTCCGGATCCTCTAAATTAATTCGTTTCATTTTCGCGACTGTGTCGCCGGATTCAGTTTTTTCGATAAATGCCCTGGACTCAAAGAGAAGGGCTAATGCCCGTTCGATGAAAATTGACAAAAAGACGATTGTCAACAAAACTTCAAACAGTTTTTCATAGTCTAAGTGGTACAGATTCGGGTCCATAATCATTAGGTTTAAAGTTAGTAATGTTTAGAAATATGGTACAAAGCAAAAGTTCATTGCCGCTTATATTACATAATTCTAACCACAATAGGCACAGTAGGACACATTAGGATTTTTCATAAATGCTATCAGCAAGATAAAAAACAAATTCCTATTGTGGTCTATGTGCCTAATGTGGTGAAAAAAAGTATGCATTATTTCAATTCCCAATAAATCCGGAATCAGTCATTTTGCCTGAATCAATGATTCAGATTAAAATTTAAATGGATTGGGTGAGCAGGTGAAACAAGACACTAAGATAGTATAATTTCCAGGGCAAATCAACTATTATTGAATATATATTTCAAATTAATCGCAGGAGATAAGCCATACCGATCCCAACATAATTTCCGATAGCATTACCCAGCAAGGCCATGGCCAAGAAAGAAAAACCAATGACAAAAAGAATTTGGACAAACCAAGTGAGTGTGACGTTACCTTTGTAGGATTAAAAATCTATCGGACTTTTAAAAATTTAACATGATCATTGCCATCGCGACTACACGCAATAATGTCGATGAATTTCGTTCATGCAGCGAATTTCAGATCTATACCATCGATGCCAAAGAAAAAAAAATCCTTGAAAAGAGCAGGATCAAAGCTGAAAAATGCCACTACATAGTAGGTAAAGTTTTCCAACTCATCGATGCAAAAGTGACGACCCTTTTTGTCAAAAGGCTGGAGTCACCTGATGAACTGGTGCTAAAGAATGCCGGTATAAAAGTACTGAAGGGACATTCAGGGCGGGCTGAGAAGGTGGTATTTCAGTGGTTAGGGGGCTAAACCGGCTCACTGCCATACACCCGGTATGGGCTCCTGGCAGAATTTGCATCTGGAATTTACAATGTTATTGGCCAGGATCTGAAAACCTCTTCTGTCAATAAGCGTTTTCTTGCATTTCGGGCAGAAGGTTGTTTCGCCTTCACCGGGGACATTGCCGATATACACGAATTTCATCCCTGCACCCAGCGCTATATCCCTGGCTTTTTCGAGTGTCGATGCGGGCGTTGGCGGCAGGTTGGTAAGTTTATACTGGGGTTGGAAGCGAAGAAAATGGAAGGGATTGCCGGCAAAGTCATTCTCCACGAACCAGCCGCACATGCGTTTGATCATCTCCATATCGTCGGTCCAGCTTGGCACAACCAGATTGGATATCTCCAGCCACAGGCCCTCCTGTTTCATTATTTTCAGCGCTTCCAGCACCGGCTTCAATTTAGCTCCATTCAGCATGGCATAGATATCTTCGCTGAATGACTTGATGTCAATAGTGGCCGCATCGAAATATTTGCACAATTCCCTCAATGGCCGCTCATAAATATACCCGGCCGACACCAGGACATTTTTTATTCCTTTGTCTCTGGCCAGCTTAGCTGTGTCGTAAGCATACTCATAATAAGCTACAGGATCGGAATACGTATAGGCAATGGACCGGCACTTTGAGTTCAGACATTCTTCAACGACCTTATCGGGCATGAGGTCGGAGTTCTGTGTGTCTTTAGGGCTGGATTGTGAGATAGTCCAGTTCTGGCAGTTGAGGCAGGCCAGATTACAGCCGGCAGTGGCAATGGAAAAGGCAGTGGTTGTGGGAAGAAAGTGGTAAAGCGGTTTTTTCTCAATAGGATCGACATGAACAGCACAGGGATTGCCATAGGCGATGGTATAGAGTTTATTGCCGGAGGCTATGCGTGTGCGGCAGGTGCCATATTTAATCTCTGATATTTCACTGCACTCCGTCGGGCAGATCAGGCATTTCATACCCCGTGGTGTCTGGATGTAAAAGGCTGCTTCCTTGCTCCATTTCCAGAGGTCCTGCGGACCTTGTGCTGGAGCTCTGAATAATTTCCCGGCGCCGGAGGCCAGCAGGTCAAGTGAGCTTAAACCGAGCACAGCGCCGCATGTGCTATATAAGCTGTACTTGATGAATTCCCGCTTGGTGATCTTTTTGCTCATCGTGATCCAGGATATAACACAAAGTTACACAAAGAAGACACAAAGAATCACAAAGATTTCAATTATCAAGGATCATAAATTCAGGATCATTCCTTTTCGCACAAGGAGCATTATCCAGGATAAAACATTCAGGCATCCGATGATGAAACATACCTGTGTTATGCCTAACCAGGGAAGGAGAAAAGCTGATACGATGAGTACGCCGAAGGCTGAGCCGATCAGGTCGGCGCTGTAAATTGCGGATGAGGTATGGCTGACACTATCTCTTTGAATTACCGATGCCTGTGCGAAAAGCATGCCTACGAGGCCTGACAGGATCAGCGTAAGGATGATAAACAGGGCATGTACGGCAACAGCAGGTAAATAGGTGCTGCTCATGACAAAGATAAGCAAGGGCAGAAGGAATGAAAATATTGCCAGGCCAAGCAGAATCCGGCGATAATTTTTACTGCCATTCCGGGGCAGGTAGTGGTTCATGTAAAGGGATCCCAGCGCCAGGCCGGCCATGAATGTCATGATGATGACACCGGTCATCTGATACACATAGCCGTAGATGACCTGAAATGCTATCAGAATAAGAAATTCAAGGGAGGAGGCGGTAAAACCTCCTGCAAACATGCCCAGGTTGACGGGGCTGAAAAAAAAGATAACCATGACCAACAAAACAATAATAACCATCAATGGTACCCGGTAATCCATTTTAAAGTAACTCAGCCAGAGCAAGGATTGCTGAAGATAAGATACCGGCTTGAAATCGGTGTTCACACCGCCTTTCATGTCAAGAGAGGCCAGGATATTAGCACTTCTTTCCTTTAGCAGGCCGTCATCGATATAGTACTGGTTGACGTATACATTATCCAGGCTTCTCTTTTTAATGAGCTCTGCAATGCCGATGTCAAGGGTGCTGTCGGAGGCGATAAAATAATTCTTTCCGCCGGGTATGATGATGACGTTATTAAAGGATTGATGAAGTGAATTCATTAACGCTGAATGAATCCTGCGTTGTTCCGGACTCATGTAGTTGGCTGTCGACATAAGGCTGGTCGACACAACGGCGCCGGGATCAAGTTTCGTTTTCAGGCTTTTAAAGAAATTCACCGTATAAAACCTGTTGATCTGCGCTGTCGCCGGTTCCGGCAGATTAATCAATACCACATCGTATTTCTGGCCGGTTTGCCGGATAAATAATTTGGCATCCTTATTAATTATCCTGACAAGGCTATCAGCCGGCCTTTTAAAATACCTTTCAGCTATCCTGATGATCCAGGGATTCATTTCCACATAATCAATCCGGTGGATTGGGTATTTTTCGATCTCAGAAATGATTCCTGACATTCCACCTGATAAGACCAGTATATTTTGGGGGTGCTTGTTTTGCACCATCGCATAATGCACCGATTCTTCATTTTCAATGGTATTGCCTGAGGTGAATAAAGTGACTCCATTCTCATAAAAATTTATCTGGCCGCCGGTCTGGGTCACCACAATATTCCCGTAAGGAGTATCCTTCTGGTATAAAATATCCTGATCAACATAAAGCCTCTTTTTTGACAGGCTATCGAGGCTGATGACGTTCATCATCACAATGGCAGTAACAGCAACGGAGATCAACAGATATTTCCACAAGCCTTTAAACATAAGTGAAAAGATAAAAGCTGCCACAAAGCTGATGACCATTAAAACCATGAGGCTTTGGAATGTCTTAAAATAAAACACCAGAATGAAGTTAAACAGCACACCGCCGATTATGCTTCCTGTTGATTCGAGGCCATAGATACGGCTTGTCAGATTTTCCTGAAATTTCTGAAATGCATGGGTGCAGAAGACCGTGAAAAGAAATCCGGTAACCATGCAAAATGGTAAAAGAAGGATAAGGGAACTATAAAAGACTTCAAGAATGCCGATCATCTTCCCAACGGGGAAGATGGCATTCCGCATGACATACAGCAGGAAAACCGTGATGACGGGCATAATGGCCTGCAGGGCCAGGCAAATAACAATGAGTGCCGGGCCGTGTTTCATATTCCCGGAAAACCGGCCCAAAAAAGATCCCAGCCCAGTCAGCAGCATCCAGTTGGCAAGGATGATGCCCATCACCAGCTCATTTCCGTAAAAGACCACCATAAACTCCCTGAGGAGGATGATTTGTGTAGTGATGGACACCAGACCGGCAGCCACTACAGATAAGTAGAAACGATTTTTATATCTGGTATCCATGTAGTATATTTGTAAGGAGAAACTCACCCCCTTGGACGTTGATGATTAAAAAGAAAAAAAGGGAGAGTTTATATCACGAAAATAATAAAAATATGGGTATAAAGAAATTTTATTCCTTGTCACTAATCACGCTAATGATAATGAACACGCATTGTTCCCCTCAAAACAAGCAGCCCGAGGAGCAGCTTGTAAACCGCAAGCCGTATGCTGCCGGCAGGTTTTACTCCGGTGATTCCACCGAGCTCAGGGCAGACCTGAAACAGCTGTTTTCTGCCGCTGTTCCCAAAAAAATGGAAAACGTCATAGCCATCATATCACCTCATGCCGGATATGTCTATTCCGGAGAGGTGGCTGCCTCTGCTTTTAACCAGATCGACCGAAAAAAGAAATACGATAACATCTTTTTACTGGCGTCGAGCCATGTGAAGTATTTCGACGGGGCATCGGTGTACAGCAAGGGCGACTATATCACTCCGCTAGGTAAGGTGAAAGTGAACAGGGATCTGGCCCGGCAGCTCCTCAGCAGTAACAAGGTGTTCATGTTCGACAACGAAGCTGATGCCTATGAACACAGCGTGGAGGTACAGTTGCCTTTCCTGCAGTATATCATGCAGGAGCCATTCCAGATTGTCCCGATCATCCTGGGGACACAGCAGCCGCAGACATGCCAGGCTATCGCCGCTGCCTTGAAGCCCTATCTGAACGAAAAGAATCTCTTTGTCATCAGCACCGATTTCTCGCATTACCCATCCTATAAAGATGCCATGACCTGTGATATAGCATCAGCCAATGCGGTGATGACCAATTCGCCGCAGCAGTTAATCAACACCATCAACGCCAATTCCGAAAAGGGCATTCAACAGCTGGCTACCAGCATGTGCGGATGGACATCAGTGCTGACACTGCTATACATGACCGAAAACAATCCCGGTATCACTATAACGCCTATCAAATACATGAACTCTGGTGATGTGTCGTTCGGCGATAAGACCAGGGTCGTCGGATATTATGGGCTGGCATTCTCATTGAAAAAGGCCGCAGCCAGTTCGGATGCGGAATTCCAGTTAACACCGGAAGACAAGAAAACATTGCTTCAGATTGCACGGTCGACTATTGTAGATTATGTCAAAAACGGCAAAATACCGGCGCTTGATGCATCCGGTTACTCTGACCGGCTGAAAGCCCAGTGTGGCGCCTTTGTCACTCTCAACAAAGAGGGAAAACTCAGGGGATGCATAGGCCGGTTTTCAGCTACCGAGCCCCTGTACATGGTCATCCAGCAGATGGCCATCGCATCGGCCACTGAAGACTCCCGTTTCACGCCAGTCACAGCTTCTGAAATACCTGAACTGGAAATTGAAATATCGGTTCTCACACCCATGAAAAAAATCAACTCCATTGATGAAATTGTCTTGGGTAAGCATGGCATCTATATCAAAAAAGGCTGGGCTTCGGGTACCTTTCTTCCCCAGGTGGCCACAGAAACAGGATGGACAAAGGAAGAGTTTCTCGGACATTGCGCCCGTGAAAAAGCCGGCATCGGCTGGGATGGATGGAAGGATGCCGAAATATATACTTACGAAGCCAATGTTTTCTCGGAAAAAGAGTTGAAATAGACGCTCCTATCTGTTACAAATACCCTTAAAAGGGCAATATTTACAATTGTCGCTGTCAGTCGTTTGAGTAAAAGGATTCTTCTGATCGAACATTTCGAAAAGGATTGTATCCAGGAGGTTTTTAAAATCATCTAATGTTTGAATAGTAATATCCGCCTCCCCGGGAAGTTTAACCTCAATGAGTCCCTGGCTATGCTTATGGAATGAGAGGACACCGGGAACGACGCTACGGGCGCCGCCGGGGGATTTCTGAAGAAGAAAGATATACGCATACACCAGCAGCTGAAAGCTGTTATCGGCCTTGGCATCATCTCTCATCTCTTCAAAACTCTTCACCTTCAGGTTGCTTTCGACGATGTTGCCGGTCTTATAATCGATGATACGCCGGAGGGTTCCAACCTGGTCTATCCTGTCGATTTTACCTTTCAGTTTCACAGGTATGATCCTATCTTCCATTTTAACATCCACAATCGTATCAAACCACTGTTCAAGGAAGCGAATGACAGGGGGTGTTCCGTTTATCACACTTTGGCTAATGAACTGCTTTTCGGTCAGCAGAAGATTCCTGATAAATATCCTGGCGACATTGGCTGTGAGGAGATTCTTGCCATATCTGATATCCCCGCCCTGATAGTGCTTGCCAAAAGATGCTTCTGTCTCTTTATCAATCATTTGCATCATCTGTTCGATAGCATCTGTTGTCAGAGGTTTATCCACCCAGGGTTTATAAAATCTGTACATAACATCATGAACGACTTTGCCCAGTGTTGCGGCCTCGATAGTTTCTTCTACCTCCTCTGCTTCGGCCAGCCGGGCTATCTCCCTGAAATAAAATTGAAGAGAGCATTTACGGTATGCATTCAGTGCACTTGGCGCCAGGCCTTTGCGGGCTTTCTCCAGCAGCTTGCCGGCAATGGCATCGCTTTTATCAATGGTTATCGAAAAATTCCTGGTATCTTTTTCAGGAGGCTGGTTCAGTAATTTCTCACTTATCGTGATGTGCGGATTGGCCAGTGGTAATTCGTTAATGATCTGCGTAATGAAGCGGCTTTTATCGCCACCGCCCAGTTCACCTGGTTCGGTATTATAGAGCAAAAAGACCTGTTTACTTCGTTGCAGCAGGCGGTAAAAGTGGTAGGCATAAATGGCATTGCTGTCGCGGTATGTCGGCAATCCGGATTCAACACGTATATCAAACGGAATGAAGGTATTTGTGACCTTGGATTTGGGGAGTATATCCTCATTTACAGAGAGCATGATCAGATTAGCGAAGTCCAGTGTCCTGGTCTCGAGCATGCCCATGATCTGCAGCCCTTTGAGCGGCTCGCCAAAGAATGGTATGGTCTGACCTGCAACAATCTGCCTGAAGATATTCCGCAGCGTTAATGTACTGGTTATAAAATTATATGTGCTGCTCAACCCGGTTATACGCCGGATAATCCTGGCGAAGTGGAAAATGTACTCTATTTCGATGGTGTTACGGTGCCCGACAGATTTATCAGCAATAAGGCGATCTCTGAAGCGTTCGAGTAATTCCAGAAAGCATTGCAGCGCTTTAGCGGGCTGATTGTCCCAGTTCTGAAAGATCAGCCTGACCACAGAGCTATAACCTGGAGCTTCGGATTTAAAGAGTGGTTCCAGCTCCTTATCGGTGAAAAAAATTTTGTTTGTACTTTGCAGACCGGCGATGGTCTCCCTCAGCTTTTGCGGATCATCGCTCAACGACAGGATATAGGGATGATTCAGTACCCTGAAAGCATCCTTGTAATAATATTTCCATGCAGAGGCTGATGGCAGGTTAAAGAACCGCCCGGCATTTTCATGCATGGTAAAGATAGTTTCGAAGAGGTCATAAACCGGCGTGAAGATCAATGGATAGCCCATGGTGACATTGAATTCGCCGATGTCGCCCGGCAGCGAATTCAACAGAGGGATAAGCAGGTTCTCTTCCGAAAGTACAACAGCGGTATTTTGCAGGTCATTACTGGCGTTCCGGATATCCTGTATGATCTGCCCTGCCACCTTCACCTGTCCGATATTCTGCGCCACGCCAATGATGGTGATCTGCTTTTCGCCCTGTAAAAAATCATCAGTAGTCCATTTAATTTCTCCGAATCTCCCGCTTTCAATGTATTTCCTGATAAAGTTACCGGCTTCCTGTTTGGGATTGCCGACATAATATGCATCGGCATCAAAAAGGATCTCAGCTTTACCTTTTCCGACAAGAAATTCTATGATTTTCTCCTCTGCCTTTGTCATGGCATTAAATCCGCAAAACAGAACCGTATGCCATTTCAGCTGTTCGGATATCTGAGGCAGGATTTCTACGACGTGGCGTGATGCCAGACCTTCATAAGCCAGCTTTTTCGCAGCCAGGGATTCAGTGAGTATGGTATAATAAGAATATAAAGATGAATAAAAAGCCATGTAGTTCTTCTGGAGGGTCGTCAGTGGCTGCTGGTCAAGGTTCCACACCGACAGTGCCTTGGCTTCGCTGATGTAAGAAAACAGATTTTTTGTATCGATAAGATAGGAGTCTATCTCATTAAAGTCGCGCAGCAGGACTTTCCCCCAGTGCAAAAAATCATCAAAGGGCTGTGCCTGTTCTTTTTCAATCCTGCAATGGACATCATATAATTCAAAGAGAAGGGAAACAGGGTCGGCCAGCCGGAATCCGGATAACTCAATGATCAGGTCTTCAATTGAATAGACAGCCGGGAGAAGAACAGGCTTATCGATTTTTTTCGCCATGTATTTCTTCAGGAAAAGCCCTGACCTGCGGTTTGGCATGACAACACACATGCCGGCCATCCTGTCGGAATAATTATCTATAATATATGAGGCTACACTATCGAGAAAAGGCTTCATACATCACCACAGTTTAAGTTCACTGACAAATTGTTCTGCTTTTTGGATATCCTCCGGCCTGCCAAGGTCGAACCACAAAGCATGACCCGGGTCATGGCCGAGGATTTTATGCTGCGTCGCTAAACAAAGATACACATCTATGATTGAAAAGCGTTGTTCATGTACCGGAAAACATTGTGACAGATGCGTATTGGCAAAGAATTCCGGCCCGATGACATGTATGCCGCTGAAAGCCATCGCAGTGTACTGCTTTTGCGGCTCACCGGTCCACCTGGTTTCGCCTGTAGCCACGTTTTTCCATCCACAGAGCCGGTTTTCGCTGTCAAATAAAAAGTAACGCGCTGAAGCCCTTTCCTTCACAGTCAGTGTGACCAGGGCACCGGAATGGCGGTGATGCTCATAAAGCCCTTTTAGATTGATATCTGACAGAACATCGACATTATGTATGAGCAATGGCTCATTGTCATCGATAAAAGCCGATGCTTTTATTAATGCACCTCCGGTATCAAGGAGGTTATCACGCTCATCGGAAACACGGATATTCAATCCGAAATTATCATTCATTGCAAGAAAACGGAGTATCTGGTCAGCGAAATGGTGGACATTGATGATGATGTCAGTGAAGCCCTCAAGTTTCAGGCGTCTCAGGATGATCTCAATAAGAGGGATTCCCCTGATGGTGACCAGTGCCTTAGGTGTGGTGTCGGTCAGAGGTCTTAGCCGCTCACCCTTTCCCGCTGCCAGTATCATTGCTTTCATCAGATGTGATTTTATTGCGGTCGATTTTCGTTTTGAGGAGGGGCTCCATGCTGAAGCATGGGGTTAGTCAGGATCCAATTGGCTTGTTCAGTATGGGTAAGGGAGAAATTCATCTTGTACTCAGTCGTCAAGTGGTTCCATAGTTGCTCCGCACAGTACACTGACCTGTGCTGGCCGCCTGTGCAGCCGAAATTTACCTGAAGGTTCATGAATCCCTTTGCCTGATAATCCTCAACAGCCTGGTCGACCAGAACATAGACGTGGTCAAGAAATTTTTTTACCTCTTCTTTCTCCTGCATGAACAGGATGACCGGCATTTCGGTTCCGGCGACAAAACGGTATTCGTCAAATTTCCCGGGATTGGGCAGTGCACGGCAATCAAAGACAAATCCCCCTCCATTGCCGGTATAATCGGCAGGGATACCATTTTTATAGGCAAAGCTATTTATTCTGACGGTCAATGTATTATCGGCTGCCGGCAGCATCCGGTATGTCTTGTTTTCCACGAGCCGCTCAAGCGCAGACATAAGCTCAGGCAAACTGACAGCCAGCTTTTTTTGACGTATGAACCAGTCTATATTGGCAATTGCATAAGGGATGCTTTGCAGAAAATGTGGTTTGTGCTCGATAAGTCCCCTGAGACCGTATGCACCCAGCACCTGCAGTAAACGGATCAGCACATAACCATTAAACAGATCCTCGAAATCTGCCATGTCATAGTGTATATGTTTCTGAAGTTCATCCATGTAAAAGTGAAGCAATTCCTCTCTGACATCGACGGGCATTTCAGCCTTCGCCTGGAAAAGAAGTGACGCCATGTCGTACTGCAAAGCTCCTCTCCTGCCTCCCTGGTAATCGATGAAATATGGCTTATCATTGAAGATGAGGATATTCCTTGACTGAAAATCCCGGTATTGGAAGAACCGGCTGTCGGCTTTGAGCAGAAAGTCCGCCAGGGTACTGAAGTCGCATTCCAGATTCTGCTCGTCATAGTTCGTATCTGCAAATCTGAGGAAATAATATTTGAAATAATTCAGGTCCCACAGCATAGCCTGCTTATCGAACGACTTCTTCGGATAACAAAATGAGTAATCCATGTCGCTGCCCGCGATGATCTGGAAACTGATCAGCTCCCGGAGTACAAGTTTATAATAATCAATAATTTCAGGTGTAAAGCTTTTATGACCATTACCTGATTCCAGCAGTGAAAATAGTGTCCTGTTGCCCAGGTCGCTGATCAGGTAGACATCATGGACAAGGTCTTCAGCATAAATTTCCGGTACGTTTAATCCATGTTTCAGGAAATGCCGGGTAAAAGCGAGAAATGCCAGGTTTTCCTTTTTAATGGGATTATGGACGCCCATAGCCGTATGGCCGTGGCCTGCCATGCGGAAGTAACGCCGCGAGGAGCCGGATCCGGGCAATGCATTAATTGTTGTAGGTTCAGCACCCGACCATGATTTAAAAAGTGCAGTAAGATGGCTGTGAATACTATTCACTAAAATATTTATAATGGTTGATGACAAATTTACTTAAAAAGTTGTTTTGTCGCATCGGAAATAACCACCTCACCCCTAACCCCTCTCCTTAAGGAGAGGGGAAAAAGGGGTGAGGTCAATTTTTAAAGTTCAAATTCGCTTTATCCTTAAGCGATTTACACTAATTTTGAAAGATCATTTAACATCTAAAACCAAACCCATGTCAAAAACAGCAACCGATATATTGAAAGAAGCAATATTGCTTGAGCGGAGAGGCAAAGCCTTCTATACTGCAGCAGCTGAGCAGACCAAAAGTGAAGCAGCAAAAAAGATTTTTTCCATGATGGCCGAAGAGGAAGATGATCACATCAAATTCTTATCCGACCAGTTTTCACACTTTCAGAAGACCAATCATTTCATGGAGCATGAAACGCATGAGGAGAATGCCAGCGATGAAATAGCCATGCAGGTACTGTCGGGCGAGATCACCAGGCAGGTGAATGCCGCCAGTTTTGAGGCAGCGGCGATATCGGCAGCCATGGATTTTGAAACCCGTGCTGTGCAGATCTATTCAGAACGGGCTGAGAAAGCCACCGACTCCAATGAGAAAAGTGCCTATCAGATGCTGGCCGATTGGGAAAAGGGGCACCACAAATGGTTGCACAGGATCAATGAGGATCTGAAAGAGCAGGTGTGGTATGATAATAATTTCTGGCCGTTTTAAAAGTCAGCAGTCGGCAGTCGGCAGTCACCAAGAGGTAGTTGAAAGTTAAAGAAATAGTTCTTGTGTAATTGATATCATCCGTCAGTTATTATTCCTTCACAAACTTTAATACAAATGTGTCATTCCCATTATTGATACTCACCACATAAACTCCTGTTGTAAAATTATTTATGCCAAGTTCAGTTTGTTCCTGTGTGATCTGCTTTTGCAAAAGTAATTGTCCCTGGAGATTATAAATTGAGATGAAGGTTTTCTGGAAATTTGAAGGTTTTTGCAGGGTAATGGTTATTTTATCTTTTGCAGGATTGGGGTAAATTAAAATATCCGGACTTTCTTTAGGCTTTTCTGGAATCCAGGTACCACCACCATTTGTGGTTTTGAGAATTGTATTATTATAACCAACAACATACCCTGTATTTACGTCGGTAAAATGTATGGAACACAAATCATTTGAAGTTACTGATACCAGACTTGTCCAATTTGCACCTCCATCAGTGGTTTTGAGAATAATGCCATCATCACTAACCGCATATCCAGTATTTACGTCGGTAAAAAATACGCAATATAATGAGATCCAAACAGCTTGTGTCGGATTTGTCCAATTTATTCCTCCATCTGTGGTTTTAAGGATAGTAGCATAACCAACCGCATATCCAGTATTTATGTCTGTAAAATATACAGAAGTTAGCCTAATGGAAGTTCCCGATGCCTGAATTACCCAATTGGTCCCTCCGTTTGTAGTTTTAAGGATAGTAGCCCAACCAACCGCATACCCAGTATTTATGTCTGTAAAATATACAGAACGTAAATCATTTGAAGTTCCTGATGTCTGACTTATCCAGTTCAATCCACCGTCTGAAGTTTTAATTATTGTGCCTTCAGAACCAACAGCATACCCAGTATTTATGTCTGTAAAATATACAGCATTTAAGCAATTGGTGGTTCCCGATATCTGACTATTCCAGTTTGTTCCGCCATTTGTAGTTTTAAGTATTGTTCCATCCCAACCAACCGCATAACCTGTATTTGCATCGGTAAAATAAACGGAATATAAGCAATTTGAGGTCCCTGAAGTCTGACTTATCCAATTTGTTCCGCCATTTGTAGTTTTAAGTATTGTTCCATCCGAACCAACTGCATACCCTGTATTTGCGTCGGTAAAATATATGGAAAATAAATAATTTGAAGTTACTGATGTCAAGCTTGTCCAATTTGCTCCTCCATTTGTAGTTTTAAGTATTGTTCCATCTTCACCAACCGCATACCCGATATTTATGTTGGTAAAATAAATGGAATGTAAACCATGGAAAGGTATCGATGTTTGATTAGTCCAGTTTGTTCCGCCATTTGTAGTTTTGAAAATATTACCATAATCACTAACCGTATATCCAGTATTTATGTCGGTAAAATATACAGCATTTAAGCAATTGGTGGTTCCCGATATCTGACTATTCCAGTTTGTTCCACCATCCGTGGTTTTAAGTATTATACCCCCTCCACCAACTATATACCCTGTATTTGTGTCGGTAAAATATATGGAAGTTAAACTATGTAAAGTTCCTGATGTTTGACTAGTCCAGTTTGTTCCGCCATTTGTTGTTTTAAGTATTGTTCCATCCGAACCAACCGCATACCCTGTATTTGCATCGGTAAAACATACACAAAGTAAATGATTTGTAGTTCCTGATGTCTGACTTATCCAGTTCAATCCACCGTCTGTAGTTTTAATTATTGTGCCTTCAGAACCAACGGCATACCCAGTATTTGCGTCGGGGAAATATACAGCTCCTAAAGAAATTGAAGTTCCAGATATCTGACTTATCCAGTTTGTTCCTCCATTTATGGTTTTGAGTATTATACCATTGTTACCAACTACATACCCTGTATTTGTGCTGGTAAAATATATGGAATTTAAAAAATCAGAAGTACCTGATGTTAAAATTGTCCAATTCATTCCCCCATCAGTAGTTTTTATTAATGTTCCATATTGACCAACCGCATAGCCTGTATTTGAGTCGACAAATTTTACATCACTTAAACAATTGTTTGGTGGTAATGGATACAACCATTTCCAGTCCTGGGAATGTGCAATATTCAATGTGAAGACTGCAAGTAATAAAATGTAAAGCTTTTTCATAATATGATGGTATAATATTTACAGCCTAAAATAACTTACTGCATGCTACATAGTGCTTAGTGCCGGCTGTCTGACTGCCGACTGAAGACTGCTGACTGCTGATCCCGATCTCACTCACTTCGTTCGTTCGTCGGGACGTCGCTTAGCTCCGCCGCCGACTGAGGACTTATAAAACTTTATCATCAATTAACCTTCACCACCCCGGCTCCAAAAACAGAGTGATACTGCCCGTCGTACATGGCCTCGGCGCTTACCGGCCCCATCTTGAAGGTACCCTGTGATACTACCCTCACGGTATAATAAAAGTTGGTCCATCTATCCATGCTTATATGCGTCTGAGGCTTATCTCCCTGACGATCTTCCCTATTCTCCCCTTCAGTGATGAAAAATGAAATCCGGTCATCCCGTATATCCATATAATCCGCTTCCGACTGGTCTTTGATCCAGCTCATCTCCCTGGCAGGGGTGATACGGGGATTTTCAATCTCGAAGCACGCCGGCAACAGGTCAGTGATAGCGACATTTTTGATGGTGCCGGCCAGCAGTGAACGTATGCTGACCTTCACAACAACAAGGTCATTTTGAGAAAATACATTATTTATCAATGCCCTTCCATAACGGTCATAAAAGGCTTTTCTAACCGACAGATAATTGTCGGTTTCTTTTACCTGACCTGATGCGCTTATGCCTTCCACATCATAGAAATAATATAAGGTTCCTTTATCGCTTGTGCGGATAGTGACAGGCTTATTATTTATGTCATCGCTGAGGATCAGGTCACTACCGGTGAAATCGGCAGTTTTCCGGCCATTGATTGCGATACTGGCTTTAACCTGATTAACGCCGATCATGTGTGCCAGCTTTCCCAAGGCCAATAATGCAAAAGCCTGTTCCTGTGTAGAATACCATCCGCCGTCACGGAGCTCTTGCGACAGTGCCCGTGCCAGGATAGGTATCTGCTGGTCACCGGGATCGGCCTGCACCAGAGTATACAACGATATAGCCATATCTCTCAGATAAGAACAGAATGATCCGCCAAAGGATCGCCGCAACCGCCCTTCTCCAAAGGACGATGGCAAAGTGGTCCCGAATGCTTCACGGTCACCGACCAGGCTGAAGGCCGCCGCCAGCAGATAGCGGCTGTCAGCATCAAGCATTTCAGGATGAGCCTTGTAATAGTTCATCAGCGACAGATTCTGGTTATCCGCCAATGCCATGACAAACAGTGAGTAAAATATTTCCTTGCTGGCAAACACCCTTTTTACTTACTGGCCATTGTTATCCGGATAATAATATTCCTCTGTTGACTTTTCTTTGACTTTCTGCTCAAGATACCTGAACATACTATTTAGGATCCTGTCATTGACGGCATATCCTGCCTGCCGTGCCTCATAAAGAAAATGGGTACCATAGGCTGTCACCCACCAGTTTGGCTCGCCGCCTCCCGGCCATAACAATAGACCGCCGTCATCCACCTGCAGCGACTGTATCTTCGTGATGACCTCCTGAACGAGGAACTCAAGATTATATGCCCTCTCTTTCTTCTCCTGTCCAAGCATTTTTGCGAGATCCATAAAGTAAATCAACGGAAAAGCTTTCGATATGAGCTGTTCAGAGCAGCCGTAGGGATAGTTGAGAAGGTCATTCAAATGCTTGGAAAACTCAATAGTAGGTGTTTTGCTGAGTATCAGCTTCGATGCTGCCGAAGCAGGAAGGAAATCTGTTCTGACATTTATGGACGCTGAGTCGCCGCCGGTGACAGATCCTGAACCGGTGACATGTGACAGCCCGGCAGGGGGACGGACAGGTATGACGGTGATATCCGTAAACCTTTCATTTAGAGCTTCCACAGAGATGTTTACTTCAGCCTCTCCTACATCAGGTCCGGCAGCTATATCATACAGTACCTGTTGTTCACTGTTAGGCTGTAAGGTGACCGTTTTCACACTTTCATTACCTGGCTGCACAGGTCCCTTTGTTTCGATGGTGACAGTGGCCTTCGTTGGCTTGCCGGTGGCATTGGTGACCGTGACAGGTACCAGGGCATTGTCGCCGGGGCTGAGGAAACGCGGCAGCGCTGTGCTGATGATGACAGGGTCGGCAACACGGATATTTTTTTCCGCTGCTGCAAACTTCTCGTTATCATAAGCTACGGCCATAATACGCAGCGATCCTGAAAACTGCGGGATGTCAAATGAAAACCGGCACTCCCCCTTCGCATCGGCCTTCAGTATGCCGCTCCACCAGGCCAGCAGCCTCGCCCGCTTACCGGTGACAGGGCTGATGAATTTACCCAGCTTTAAACCTATGTCACCACCTGTTTTTGAAAGGTTCGTACCCAGTTCAGGATACAATAAGCCATAGATATCACTGGCAGTGACTTCCAGTGCCCGTTTCTGGAAAAAATAATCCAACGGGTTGGGCGTCAGGAAGCCGGTGACCTGCAGGATGCCCTCGTCGACGATGGCGACAGTCATCTCAGCTCCGGGATCAGTTTTTATCACCACCTCCTGCCGCTTTTTACTCCGTGTTTCATCCGCAGCATTGATATCCAGCGACAGCCTGGAATCAGGGTCCATGACCTTCAGTGAGGCAAAACCATGAGCTACGGTCAGTGGCAGGTCATTGCCCTTGTGAGGGCGGAAGGCTGTGGCCGTTATGTATATGTTAGGAAGATACTCTTCCTTTATCATGAGGTTGATGCTCGCCGCCTTATTGGATGTCGTCACTACGTGACTCTCCATGACATCATCCCTCTCAACGGTGATTAAAAGCTTTCCATCGAAGGGAGTTTTGAAAAGCAGGCGGGCTGTCTGCCCCGGCCTGTACTCCTGCTTGTCGGCTTCGATGGTGATCTGTCCTTCCCTGTTCACTTCAAACGATGTATAATCTGTGTCACCCCAGCCATAAGCATAAAACTCCTGTGCCACATAACCTTCACTCCCGGACGCCATGATGCGGATCTCATAGCTGCCTGAAGCGCCAGGTGTATAGGTATAGGTCGTGACACCATCATCAATGGTCAGGGTCTTATCAAGGATGACATGTTCCACCCGTTCTGACTTATAATTGTAGCTGTAGCCGGTGTGTTCTATCACTGTTTCGTAAGTAAACTGAACGATCTGCACCCGGGCTGAGGCACTGCTGACCTTTTTACCGTTTTTATCGACGGCTATCAATCCGATGTCAAGTGGCTTCCGGGTACCCACCCAGCGGTCAAACTGTTTGATCCCGAAAAACAGATTCTGGGTGAGTATGTCTACTTGTGTCAGCCTGTTGACAGGCCGGCCTGTTTCATCGAAGACAGTGGTGAATATATTTCCCTGAAGGATACCTATATCCTTAAAACCGGCAGCCTGAAATACCTCAGTGGCATTGCCCTGATCATCCGTAGATCCCTCCCTGGTTACATTTTCAAAAGAACGGTCCTTTGTCAGAATGATTTCAAATGTATAATCAGGAAATTCCTTTGGCGTAAAACGCTTTTGTGATATCTGCAGCTCTGTCTCATAATTTCTGTTTGCTGCCGGCGTCCCGAAAAGATTCATCGCATTGATGTCAAGCTTTATATCCTCTTGTGAGCGGTATTCCTGTTTATCGGCAAGAGCAGTCACCTTGATACGGTCAGGCAGGAACTCTTCAACCAGTATGCGTGATGATTTCAGCAGAACATCATTTCCGGAATATACTTCGATGACATAAGCGCCAGTCATGGCATCATAAGGCAGTGAGAAGTGTGAGCCAGCCGATCCCTGGCTGTCGAGAGTCTTCCTGAATGCAAGGAATTCCCGACCATCAGGTCTGACAACCCTAATCTTGACCGGAATATCCCTTTCGGTCTTCCAGTCCATTGTCCTGACAATTGTGTTAAAATAGACGGTATCTCCCGGCCTGTATATATCCCTGCCGCCATAAAGGAACACATCATATATCAGCCCTGCTGTGCGCTTGCCGCCGACGTCGAACCTGGAGGTCTCAACCATCGACTCACTTAACAGGATGTAATTGAAATCATTATCCTTATGGGCGGTGATCATGGTAATGACGAATCCGGGAATATTGGCATCGACATCCTTCAGATGGGCTATACCCTGTTTATCGGTGGTCATCGTATAAACCAACTGGTTATTGCTGCTCATGAAGTTGACCTGCACACCGGTGACAGGAGTGGCGTCCCTGATTGAATTGACATAGACAAGAATATCCTTTTTCCCGCTTCTGACGATGAGTCCCAAGTCCGAAACGGCAAAAAGCTGAACATCCTTCAGCCAGCTATTATCGATAGATTCGACTTTTATCAGGTAAATACCCTTCAACAGATTGGACAGATCTATCGCATCGGTATTGATGTTCAGCAATCGTATGTTGCCATTTTTAGGTAGCGTAGATGTTTCGATAACTTTTGAAAAGATGGTCTGTCCATAGTCTTCCCTGAAACCATAGTCGTAAAAATTGTAATACTGGTCGTTAGCATACTCCCATTCATAGGATTTGCCTTCACGCATGTAATGCTGGATGTTGTTTTCGAAAATTTTAAATATGCTGATGCGGATTTTCGGGACATTGATGATCTGAACGCCGACATTCCTGTTGCCCTTCAGTGAAAGATAGCGGCCGGCCTTATCGGTAAAGGCAATATTGGGCTCCAGGTCGCCGAAAGTAACATATTGCGTGTATGTTTTACCTATTGTCTTTCCGAAGACACCTTTTATGTCACCCGATAACGTCACTTTATAGGTCTGACCCTCACTGAAATTACCTTTGAGAAGGAAACCCTCCTTTGCCGGTTCCACCTTGAGGTCAATATATGGCTCAACAGTCACCAGGTCGGCCAGGTTTTCTGCTACTAAAGGTTGTGAAGTAAAAATGCTGATAACACCATAACCACCTTCGAAATAGCCTTGCATTTCTCTCACCTGAAGCTGCTCTTTCGGAGGTAGGGTCAATACTTTGTCAATGGTTTCGTCGCTTTGCCAGCCGCAGATACCACAACCGAGTCCCGGTGAGATGCGGATATGGATAGAAATATCGTCTGAGTCTGACTGCTCAGGTTCCGCAATTAAAATCTCCTGTGATTCCCCCACGGCAGGGCCTGACAGGGTAAAGAAAACATCCTTTTCAGCGATGATGACTTTCAGCAGATTGCTGAGGAGACCAGGGTCAACGGCATTATTGAACTGCAGCCTGATCCTGATCCCTACGCTGTAACCGGCGTTCTCGTTCATCATCCAGCTTGCATTGGCTGACATTAAAGCCAGGTAGGGTGTATGAAACGAAAAGGTTTGCGAGGAAACACTGAGCCTTTTGCCACCAGCCAGACTCAGGTTTTTGGTGTTGAGAGAGGCCTTGAAATCACAGCAGGGATTTAAAAGTTCTGCCGCTGAAAACAGCAGGGTATTATCCGCCGTCCACTTGAACCTGCCCTGCACAGGAGGCTCAAAATCAAGGTACTTCACGGTGTCCCAGATATTCAGCAGCGAGTCGGCAGCCACAGGCATGCTGAAAGTAAATACCAGCTCCTGATTCCTGGCTACCTCCTCCTTAAAATTTGTTTCAGCGACTTTAACCGTCTTCTTAAATGTACATCCTGCCATGAGGACAAGGGCAAGGAAGTAAAGGGGAATGAGATTTTTCATGATAGATTAAAATTCAAAGAGCAAATATTAAAGACTATAAAACAATGATCAATGATCAAACTATAAAGATGCAGCGATGTACCGACATAGCGATATAAAATATAACAATATAACACCCGGTTAGAGATTGGTACGTAAATATACATTATATTTGAATGATAATTTAAAACATTTTTCTATGGAAGAACAATTTCAACAACCACAGGTTGTCCAGGCGCCGGGAGTGACCTATGCAGGTTTCTGGTGGCGGTTTCTGGCATACATCATTGATGATTTCATCTTATCATTCGTCAATTTCGTCCTGATCGCGCCGGTATGGGCTATTTTGGGTTTATCCTTTTTCGGGATGATGGGCCATGAAAATTATTCATGCGATGAAAGCTGGCTTGGATTCATCGGACCCTTTGTCGGAGTCGTCATTTATGCCGTCGTTGTGAGTACATGTGTACAATGGCTATATTTTGCGCTGATGGAATCGTCGAAGCACCAGGCTACGCTGGGCAAGATGGCCATAGGAGCTAAGGTGACCGACATGCAGGGCGGCAGGATATCCTTTGCCCGGGCCACGGGCAGGTATTTTGCCAAGATCCTCTCAGGGATGATCCTGATGATCGGCTATATCATGGCCGGCTTCACCGAGAAGAAGCAGGCGCTGCATGATATTCTGGCGGAGACACTGGTGATTAAGTTATGACATCACTTATGGCTGATTGGCCTTACTGGTAGATAGATTCAGCTTATTACGGATTTCAGGGATATTTTGTTATCAGAGGTACACTTTTGGTCGGAATGCTTTCCTTTTGACTGTATTCAGTCTCCATATCAGGGATTAGTAAAGATCGGTAAAGTTTCACCTTCTTATTGACATTTTTGTGCCAATCGAATAAAGAGATCACTTTTTCACGACCAGCTTTCCCCATTTCTCTTCGCAAAGGCTCATTAAAGATTAACCTTTCAACTGCATCAACAGCTTTATGAATATCATTGACAGGAACGATAGTTCCCGTTTTATCGTCATCAACAACCTCAGGCAGTCCTCCGGCATCTGAAACCACTACCGGTATTTCACAGGCTGAAGCCTCAAGTACCGCAACACCGAAGCCTTCTGAGTTGGAAAGCGCTATATAGAGAGAGAGCATGTTGTAATATTGCACAATATTCGAATAAGGAACCTGACCGGTAAAAACAACCTTGTCAATTAATCCCAGAGTCAGTACTAATGATTTTAATCCAGTCGCAAGCGAACCTCCTCCCACAATCAGAAGCTTCAGTTTTTGTTCAGGATATTTCAGGCACAATTCATAAAAAACTTTTATGAGGATATCTATTCCATAAACAGGTTCCAGAGATTTTATAGTACCAATCACAAAATCATCCTGCTGAAAAAGTGAAGCAACAGGTATAGGTTTAAAAATATTAGGATCCACTCCAAAATAGATAACCTTGATATTATGATCAGTATAGTTTTTTATATGCGATACCATTGCCATACTTGTGGAACAAATCAGTGCAGATTTTCTGAAATTGAATCTCAGGATGTATTTCCCTATAAAAGATTTCTTCGGAAAAGAGTAAATATCGCTCCCCCAGACCGATATGATAAGGGGTTTAAATCCACTCAGTGCGCCCAAAAGGCCATTGCTGGAAGCATAATGAGCATCAACTATATCGGGTTTAAACTCTTTAATGACCTTTTTCAGGTAAGGGACTGCTCTTAAATAGACTATCTTGCTGAAGAGCGAAGCAGAAAAAATTTTGTGGTCAAATTTCATGGGCGAATAAAGAGGAATTGAAAAGTCAAGATACCAATGCTGTGTAGGAGTTGCTATGCTGAAAACCGCAATGTCAATGCCTTTCATTTTAAGACTGATTGCCCATTTTTGTGTATGGGGAGAATTGATATCGGATATCATCAGGATTCTCATACCAGATTATATAATTCTATACATTACCAGAGAGGTGCTCAAGCATGACAAATCTGTCTTTTTTCAAGCCCTTAGGATCAAAAGCATCTTATTAATCCTTGCTTTTGACCAAATAATTCCTGAGATTATAGGTAAAGGTTAACATACAATATCGTTGCAGTATTTCTGTTTCAATATCTTCTATATAAGCATCAGTCACAACCCTTTGTAAATTTTTACTTTGGTTGAACAAATCATTTGCTGAGAGTCGGATTTCTCCTCTTTGATTGTTGAAAATCTTTTTCCCAAGACTAAGATTGCATATGAAGTAATTTTGGTCATATCCGGCTGAAAGTCCGTGATAAAACTCATGACTCAGTTGTGCCTGAATGACCAGGCCTTTCCAACACATAGAATAGAACTGAAGCATTGTATTTTGCTTAATGTACTTTTCATTAAGTTCTTTCTGAATAGAATTCACAGTGTTGTTAACAGTGGAACGTGAGGAAAAGGAAAAATCAAGATTCTGGCTTATGTTGCTGCTCAACATGATATTCACAGCAAATGAATGGTTATTGGAAAAATTTTCTGCGCCATTGATTATTCCGGGTTCTCTGGTTAAACCATATGAGGCTTGCAAATTCAGATTGCACCTCAGGCTCTTTAATGGAATACCACATGTTGTAAAAAAACGAAAATCACGGTATCCGTCAATATTGACCGGTTGAATGAGTATAGTTCCCTTCTTTAAACGAAAATCCTTACCAATCAGAGTATCTTTATTGGCTATTAAAGTATTGTTACCTATATAATTACGCGTAAAATCAGCAGAAACTAATAACATCAGAATTGATGAACCCGTGATATTTTTTAAAGTAAATCTCAACAGAATAT
Source organism: Bacteroidota bacterium (assembly GCA_026391695.1). Lineage (NCBI taxonomy): Bacteria > Pseudomonadati > Bacteroidota > Bacteroidota bacterium. The sequence continues at coordinate 18,351 of JAPLDP010000021.1, read as the reverse complement.
TATGATCAATTTCCTGTTTGAGATTTTCATTACCAACGGAAAGCTGTAGCGGATTTTCATCATTCACAACATTTTGCAATTGTTTTATTGAGGGCGAGGAGGCCAAAGACCTGTATATTAATTGTAATCGCTGAAAGGATGTAAAATTGATATTCATCCTGGCCTGAGGTAATATAGAATAAAATGACTGTTTCAAACCGTACTTTTCAGGAAATTGTTGCTCCGATCTCAATGAAGCATATTGATAATCAAATCCTGCAGTGACAAACAAGTTTTTACTTCGGTATAAATAACCGGTACCTACGCTATGAGAAGAATATTGCTTTTTAAATTTGTTGGATAAAGCAGTATCCAACAGAGAAAATTGCCTGGTAAGGGTATCGGGTATAAAAGTTTGCTGGTCAGAATAGTTCCCTGTGAATGAATTGCTATAATTAAATTGTAAAAGTCCATTCTTATTTAAGGGTTCTGTAAATACCAATCGTGATGAAATGGTGGAACCATCCGAATAGATATCGGCATGTTGCTCCAGTGAATCAATATATTCTATGTTGCCATCAGTATAGAATTCATATGACTCCTGAGAGTCATCTCCTTTTTTCTGGTTTAATCCACTCCTCATATTGATCGAAGCTGTCCGGCCTTTCTTTTTAGAACGGTGCATATACATGAGATCGCCTGACAAATTATAACCTGTAAGATCGGTGGTATTGTAACTTTTTGTACTTCTGGCGACGATGGTGCCATTCATTGACTGACCAGCGATATCTGAAGATGATTTATTCCCCTGGAAATATAATCTTGGACTAAAAATGAGGGTATTCAAAGTATCCATGACATACTCTAACCTTAAGTTAAGCCTGTGGTTCATGTTTTGAGAACCTGAATTATTCAGTTCCTTGTAATAATGATCTCCACCATCCGACAAAAAATACTGCTGATTGACCTTTTGGTTTGAATGGTTATCGGAATAATTGAAAAAATAACTTGTGCTGATATTAATATGTCTCCCCAGTGAGTCGGAATAATTCAAACCTATCGACTGTGTTTTAGAGATACCACTTTGTGGGCTGACAATGAAGTTGTTTCCAGGTAAGCCGGGGCCACCCGGAGGCGTACCTTGATCACCGCCGCCTGGTGGCCCAACTCCACTTCCAGGTCCCATGCCCGGCATACCTCCCTCATTAGTAATAACTCCCAACAGGTCTTGCATTGAAAAATTCTGTTGGTTGATATTATTTGACAAACCAATAACCGATATCCTTTTATCATTATTAAAAATATTCACATTACCACCTGCTGAATATTTGCCAGGATATCCATATCCAGCGTAAACCTCACCAAATTGACTGACCCTCAACGAATGATCTGTGACAATATTGATAGCTCTGACCGATTGTCCATCATCAAATCCAGTGAGTTTGTTTTGCTCACTATGCTCATCAAAAACTTCGATTTTATCAATTACCTCAGCAGGAATATTCTTTAATGCTATCATCGGATCTTCATCAAAGTATTTTTTCCCATCAACCAGTACTTTTTTAACTTCTTCACCCTGGGCTTTTACACTCCCATTTTCGACAACCATCCCGGGCATTTTACCAATGAGGTCTTCAGCATATGCATCGGGATTCGTCTTGAATGCCCTCGCGTTAAATTGAAGAGTATCACCTTTTTGTACTGACATAGGCACAACGTCAGTTACTTGAACTTCATCCAGGTTTATATTCGCCTTGGACAGGTAAATATTCCCGAGATTTACTGGGGTATTGGATACAATAAGAGGATGATTATATGTATTAAATCCCATATAGGAGATGGTCAGCCAGTAATTGCCGCTTTTAATATTTTTGAAATTAAAACTTCCTTCAATGTTTGAAGTCTGAGCATACTGGATTGATTGAAACTGGTGAATCAGGATAAGATGTGCCCCCATAAGGGGTTCCCTGTTTGTACTATCCATTACTACCCCGGTTAATGAAACATTCTGGCCAAATGAATGAATTGAACATAACAATCCGAGAAAAAAAAGAGGTAACCTCCACATTGTAATAGATTTTTTTTACGACAAGCGATGTGCGTATGGATTGTCAATTAATCAAAGATTCTATTGATCGGATGATGATTCATTGACCGTTAGGAACAAGGTATCTGAATTTAATCCTGTAAAAATGCCATATCCACCCTCAATATTGGTGTTCGGATTGGTGAGCTCAATTGAACTTTGGTTACTCCCTTCAAATAAATCTGCATACTCCTGGTTAACCTTAAAAAGCACAATGCGATAGACGCCAAAAAAGTAAATTTCCATTGGCCTAAGTGAGTAACCAGCTTCAGTGAGAATTGGGGAATTAGAGATTCTGGGTACATCAGCAGTGTCGAAATTCAAATTAATGAGGTTTTTTGCAGAGTCAAGGTATTCAATGAATACAAAATAATTTGACCCGTCAGGATTGCTCCAGGTTAATTCAATTGGATCAGTGAAACCAAATCCGAAATCACCTTCCTCAATTTTTTCCATTTGAATATTGTTGTCGGATATTGAAAAGTCATCAGGCTTGGAAGGTATAATCGTTGAGGCTTTAATAGTATCATTGCGATATGCGAAATACATTGAATATGAGGAACCCTCTTCAGGTAAAAAATCTTCATTATCATAAGTATAGATTCCAGGCTCCAGCGAATCCGATAAAAGATACGTTTCACTATCTTCACTTATGATTATCTGCAATCCTGAAATTGCTTCCTGGTAAACATTCGTATCGTCAGAGAAAGGCAAAGGTTGACTGACTGAAATTGTAACCTCCTTTCCAGGTATCAGATAAGCTTCAACAACTGGTATATCGTTTATATCTAAGCTATCCATCCTTTCGGTTTCACAAGAGATTGATCCCAAAATAAAGCCGGCTGAAAAAAGTATAACGATTGTTCTCTTCATAATTAACGGTGTTATCTGATTTTCAAGGCAATAGATAGATTCGGAGTAAAACCAAGAAGATATACGTTTGTTTCAGTCATTCCGGTGTCATCAATTTCAAACTCCTTATACCATACATTTTTTCGATTATAGAGGTTAAAAATAGAAACTCCAATATCCCCAATAAACATGTCACCGAGAGTAAAAGCATATTTAGCCGATAAATCAAGTCGGTGATAATCAGGATAACGTTCGCTGTTCTTTACACCCGTTAAAATATATTCTCTTACCTCGCCGTCAGGAAGGGTCAATTCATAACCTCCTAAAGGTTGTGTGTAGGGTTTACCTGTGGCATAAATCCAGGTTCCTGAAAAGACCCATTTTTTTAGTTTATATGATCCGATAATTTTGAATTCATGAGTCACATCATGAGATGCCGGGAAATAACCATTCCCATAGATTGGAAAATTATACAGTACCTGACCCAGGGTGTAGCCCACCCATCCTGAAAACAGGCCATATTTTTTCTGTAAAAGAAATTCGATTCCACGTGCAAAGCCTTTTCCATTATAAAAAAAAGTATCATATTCCATGCTGCTCTGGGCAGGCACGAAGCGTAACGTGTATTCCGAAAGGTTTTTCAGATCCTTATAATAAGCTTCAATATTTAAAATATAATCCTTATTTTCATATTTTGCTCCAAGAGTGTAATGAATGGCTTGTCCAACAGGGATTTCCCCTCCGTCTGACAAAATCCAGAAATCCCTGCTGCCAGCCATAATATCTTCCCTGATAATCCTGTTGGCAAACTGGTAATAGTTACCCCAGGCACACTGTAGTGTGACTTTCTTTAAAGGAGAATAGCTGAATTGTACACGTGGTTCCAGGTATAGCTTACCGGTCATATCAAAATATGACACCCTGAGGCCGGGAAGAAAATAGATCTTTGACAGTGGGGACCACTTATCCTGAAAATATAAGGCTGCCAGATTTCCATTATCATGCTTATCGAGGATATGGATGGTGTCGTTCATTTCATAAGTATAATCAATGTTATAGAAGGAATATAGAAGCCCGGCTTCAATCAGGTTCTGTTCATTGACATTGTACTCATTATCGATTTTCAGCGAAAAATCCCTGATGTTATTATCTTCAACCGAGCCTCTTTTAGTGACCGTTTCAACTCCATTTTGGGTAAAAGTTCTTTCTGATGTCCTATCGCGATAGCTAAAATAATTCGAATAGGAGATCAGACTGTTTGTATAAAATTTCTCCTTCCATTTATGCGACCATTTGAAACTGCTGCCCCAATTTCCCCATTTAGTCATATCGGTAGTCCCACCCTTAACATTTATTGAGGGAATGGAACGGTTGACATCCCTGGAGTTATCAAGGTTATCCTGTCCTTTAAAAAAACTCAGTGAGAGGATATCTTTGGGGGTTGTCCGGTATGTAGCTTTAAAGTTCAGGTCATAAAAGTACGATAGCGGCTCAATGTTTTCAAAGGCCCTTCCTCTAAATCCCATTCCTGAAGGCATAGGCGGTGGTGTGGACTGCTGGGGGCTGGTTGAATTATCATTTGCAAAGGTGTTGAAGAGTTTGTTGTAGAGATACCCTTTGTATGATTTTCGCCCGGCAAAAAAGATTGAACCTTTTTCGTGAAGCGGTATTTCGATAAAACCGTTGAAATCAAGCATACTGATATCAGCACCTATATTGAAATACTTCTCGTTGCCGGTCTTACCTATGATATCCATAACACTCGATATTCTGCCTCCATATTTTGACTCAAATCCTCCCTTATAGAGCTGAACATCTTTGATAGCGTTGGTATTAAATGCGCTGAAGACACCAAATAAGTGCTCCTGGTGATAGACTGTAAAACCGTCAAATAATATGAGATTCTGGTCAGGACTTCCACCTCTGACATACAAACCCGATGATGACTCGTTACTGCCGCTCACACCAGGCAGCAATTGAAACGTCCGGAAGATATCTGCTGTACCTAAACTTGGCAGGACCGACATCTCCCTGGGCGTCATCGATACAATATTTGCTTTTTCAGGTATTTCAAGCAGATCTTCCCGTTCGCCTTCTATAACGATCTCTTTCAGTTCCGTTGATTCAGGGGTCATCTCAATGACAAGTTGCTTACTTAATAGACGTGGTGATAATTTAACCTCTTCCTGTTTGTATCCGACATAATATACTTCCAGGACAGATGTATCAGAGGGAACATTTATCAGAGTGAAATATCCGTCGCCGTTGGTGGATGTACCATTTTTTGTACCCTTTATGATGACATTGGCAAAAGGAAGAGACTCCCCGCTGGTTTTATCTTTGATGACGCCTGTCAATCGAAAAACCGATTTTCGTTCATACCTCCATTTTTCAGGATCCACCTTTACACCAGCCTTACGGATAACGATAAAATCTTCAACCATGATATATTCCAACGTTGTCAGCCTTAACAGATCATCCATGACCTCTTTTAGAGGTTTCTTACTATAATTCCTGCCCGGGACTATATCAATCGGAATATCTTCACTCAAATAATCGAATTGAACCGGATATCGAAAAGAAATATCCAAGAAGATTTGATTCAGTGTATTGCCATAATACGTGCCGTCAATCTTTATTTCTTCCAAAGATTGGGCATGAGCTGACAAAATCTGACCCGACAATACCATAAAAATAATAAAACATTTTTTAATCATTTTTAAGCTTTTCTTATTCAGCCGTGATAATGCCATAAAGTCGATCATTTTAACTGTTTTTTCATCATCCGGAAATGCCGTAATTGGTCGAATAAGATTAAAAGTTCCTTTGTCTGAATGGTTATTGATATAAGAATCTTGCTTTCTTGACCCAAAGCTTAACAGGTTGTGACATTTTTTGAAAATCCGGCATATCGGGAGGGCCTGCGCCAATTCCTCCTCCCGGAGGTGGACCTTCAGGACGCATTCCTGCACTCTCTCTCCCCTCACCAGGAAATCCGCTTCCACCAAAAGGAGGAGAAGAGAGATCTTCATCCGGTCCGGCAGTAAAACCATAACTGAAATGTCGTTGAAGATTTTTAATGAAATTGACCGGATCCTTGAAAATATACCTTATTGGTATTCTCGATTCGTAAATCAGAGCTCCGGAAGAGTCAAATTGCATCATAGCAAAGACAGGATTGGAACTTTGATTAACGTCACTATCAGAATTTGCCCTATCCTTAAAACCTGTCAGTTTAATTTTCGTCTTCTCCGAACTTAGATATTTATTAAGTGATTGAAGTTCTGACTGACGTGTCAACTGTTGAAGATTATCCCATCTTTCCTGACCTTTCGCAGATCCGGGATTCCTGAGTTCTGACAAAAATCCGGGAAATGGATAGGTGATTCCCAATTGTTTTCTTGCTTTTCCTGTTGTATTAATCCAAAAGTTAAGTCCCGTCATGAGTACTTTTTGCTGGAAGTCAGTATCGAGAATCTTCAGCATGACATAAAGATTGTTATGGTCAGATGAAACGCCATATAAACAGCCGTACCTGGACTCAGCTGTCAGTTTTCCATTCCAATCGTTTGCTTTGCCATCGACAATGAATGCCTTGTCCTGCCATTGACAAAGATAAATTGGAGTTTGAGCGCAACTACCTAACAGTAAAGCAAATACACTAAAAATTACAATTCTTTTCATTGTGTGTCTTTTTTAATATTTATCTGTGACTAATGGTTCTTTGAATTGCGGAGCTAAAAATATACATGAGAAAAGCGGTGGACAATTTTTTTCAATAAAGGAGAAAGAATATTCACCCAATGATACATCCGGCCGAACAATGTGAAAAATGTCAATTTTTATGCGTAAATAGATAAGATCCGGGCGTTGGTCGATAATTTTAATCCGATGATTGAAAAAACTCTGATTAATTTTATCAATTAAATAAATTTGAACATTCTGATTCTGAAATTATGATCGCTGGAATTTTCAAAAAAAATATAACTGTTCACATAACCATATGGCTCAGTTACTATATCCTTTTGATATGGCTGTATACTGAAATATGGGATTTTAAAATTGCGCTGATAAGAAGCTCTACAGTCATTCTTATTCAATGCGGGCTGTTTTATTTTAATTCGCATATTTTGATGCCCCATTTATTGGAAAAGAAAAAAACGTGGGTGTACTTTATATCAGTTACTGTACTGATTATCCTTTTAGTACTGATATTAATGGAATTTGAGAGATATGTCATCGAACGTGCTTTTCCACGCCCATTTGGAATGGTTGGACCCGAAAGACCCCCGTTTGAGAATGATTTGACCATCTTTAACCGGATGAGGATGGATATGGTATATAAAAGAACCATTCACGAGGCATTCTTTATTGTAATTACTTTTTTTATAAGTACCATCTATCGGACAAATACAGCCGGATTCAAACAGGAACAAAAAATGCTTGAGCTTCACAACCAGATACTTAAAGCAGAATCAAACCTGCTAAAATGGCAGATAAATCCGCATTTTCTTTTCAATACGCTGAATAATATTTATTCATTATCACAATTTAAATCCGAAAAAACTCCTGACGCCATTCAGCGGTTATCGGATATGCTGCGATATGTTATTTATGAATGCAATGAACCGTATGTTAAACTCGAGAAAGAGCTCAATTATATTAAAGGCTATTTCGAATTACAACTCCTTAAGGATGAGGAAATAAAAAAGGTAAATTATGTCTTTAATATTGATAATCCGAATTTAAAAATAGCACCCTTGTTGCTTATTACTTTTGTTGAGAATAGTTTTAAGCATAGTAACTACCAGGATACATTAAAGGGATGGATCAGGGTCGAAGCACAAACCGAAGGAGCTGTACTTCATTATATCGTCGAAAACAGCATCCCGGAAGTAAAAATGATAACGGAAAACACGAAAGGCATAGGATTGGAAAATGTGAAACGAAGATTAAATCTGATATATCCCGACAGGCATTTTTTAATTGTTGAAGAAACAAGTTCATCATACAAAATTGTACTAAAATTAATACTTGATGATAATTAATTGTATAGTGGTCGATGATGAACAATTGGCCCGGAAATTATTGGAAGGATATATCCAGCGCATACCGAGCCTCAAATTGGTGAAATCATGTAAGAATGCCATTGAAGCCATGGAATGTGTTCAGGATCACGATATCGATCTGATATTTCTGGATATTCAGATGCCGGAACTTACAGGGATAGGATTTTTACAGACGATTTTCCGGAAACCGGTTGTGATTTTTACTACAGCCTATAAAGAATACGCCATTCAGGGTTATCAATTGGATGTTGTTGATTATCTGCTTAAACCGTTTACTTTTGAGCGGTTCCTGCAAGGAGTAAATAAAGCAGTGGAACTGATCAAGGTGAAATCCTTATCAAATAACACTCTTGTAAAAGAGCCAAATGAAGCAGGTACGGAAAATAAAGATTATATTGCCTTAAAGGCTGACTACAGAATTTATAGAGTCCCTTATGATAAAATAATATACGTTGAAGGGGCAAGGGAATATGTCATTTTTTATACTGAAGAACGGAAAATTATGGTTCTGGAATCTTTACGACACCTGGAAGAAATACTACCTTCCTCTCACTTTTTACGGATCCATAAATCGTATATCATCAATAAGAAAAAAGTTAAGGCATTATATGGAAATCAGGTGGAAATAGCTGACAAACAAATTCCTATCGGCAAGAGCTATCTGGAAATATCAAAAAATTCGTTGTTTTAACAAACAAAGAATGAGGTCATCCCTTCACCTTCCGCACCGCATCAATCACCGTACCATCCACCCATTTGATTGCAGCAACGATTTCGTCGTCGAGCTCGGGTTTTGAAGGAGGCCCGCAGATCTTTTCAGCCTCATGTTTCAGCTCTTCGATGGTCTTCAGCGGAAGATCGCTGCCTTTCACTTTATGGATGAGATCCTGACGCAATGGATTGATGGCAATACCGCGTTCGGTCACTATGACATCTATCAATTCTCCCGGCCCGCACAGGGTGGTCACTTCATCCCTGATGACCGGTATCCTGTCCCTGAATAACGGTATCGGAAGTATCGTGCACTTCGAGAACAGGCAGTTCTGCCACCCTCCTATCCCATGAAGAAGGTAACCATCGGAATGTGTGACAACATTAGCATTGAAATTCACATCCACTTCTGTGGCACCGAGGATGACAACGTCGACCATGCTGGCAAAATTCCCTTTGCCATGGTAGTTATAGCTGGTGAAGGGGCTGGTGTTCACGTGGTTAGGGTTGTCGCGCATGGAGCGTACGCCCTCCAGGTCAAAGGTCTGCCCGTCGAGGATGAATTCGCCGAGGCCTTCTTCGAGCATCTGAACAAGATATTTATTGCTTCCGCCACGCATGAAACGGGCTTTTATCTTACGTTGCCGTAAGATATCGGCAAAATAGATACCTATCGACAAGGCCGTTCCTCCGGCGCCGGCCTGGAAAGAAAAACCGTCTCTCACAATTCCTGCCAGGTCGCAGAATTTTGCCGTCAACTCGGCAATTAAGAGGCGGTCAGGGCTTTTAGTTATCTGTGTGGTGCCTGAGACAATCTTTTCAGATATGCCCACTTTATCCACCTTCACCACATAATCCACATAGTTACCATGTATCTGCCAGGGTATGCATGGGAATGGGACGAGATTATCGGTGACGACAATGACCTTGTGGGCATACTGTGAGTCGGCGAGGGCAAAGCCCAGCAGTCCGCATGCTGCAGGACCATTGACGCCGTTGGCATCGCCAAAGGGATCGGCTGTCGGCGCGGCAATAACCGCAATGTCAATGACCACCTCGCCATCCTGCACAGCCTGGTATCTTCCGCCATGTGAACGCAACACGCCGAGCCCTTTCATCTTGCCTTCGGAGCAGAACTTACCCAAGGGGCCGTTCATGCTGCCTTCGATGCGGTTGATCACACCGCTTTCAAGATGCCTGATGATAGGTTGATGGCAGGGAAAAGAAGCCGACGGGAACCACACCAGGTCTTTGACACCCAGCTCGGCGGCAATGTCGAAGATCTGGTTGGCGATGAGATCGCCATCCCTGAAATGGTGATGCGTGGAGATGGTCATGCCATCCCTTAAGCCGCTTCTGATGAGGGTTTCCTTCAGGTCGGGCACCAGCTTGTTGCCATCGGAGGGATAATCGGCGCAAGTGGCTATGGGTGGCCCGTACTTCCGGCCAATGGGCTTGTATTTTCCCACACCCATGAAAGGAACCTGTTCCCTGCCGTTGATGATGGTCGGCACTATACGTCCTGCCGCATTTTTTACCAGTTTATCATATTTTTTGTTCATTATCCTCTTCCCTCCAGTTTTTAGATATTTTACCCATGTTAACGGCCATGTCAATGGTTTTGAGAGCGCGTTTGACCACCGGCGGGTCGATCATCTTGGTTCCCAGCGATACGACACCGAGGCCTTTTGCCGTGGCCTCCTCAAATGCCCTGACGATTTTTTTGGCTTTTTCTGTCTCATCAGGGTCAGGAGCAAAATTCTCGTATATGACCCTGATTTGTCGTGGGTGAATACATCCCATGCCGTCGAAGCTAAGGGCTTTAGACCGTAACACATTCTGTTTCAGTCCTTCCATGTCGCCGACGTCGGAGAAGACGGAATCAATGGGCTGTATGCCCGCTGCCCTGGCTGCATTGACAACCATGCTGCGGGCAAAGAATGACTCAGTGCCCTCTGCGGTTCTTTTAGTTCCCAGATCGGCAGTATAATCCTCTAATCCAATGGCCAGCGACACGATATTTTCCGCTGCTGATGCGATCTCAAAAGCTTTGATGACTCCCCTGGCACTCTCGATGATCGGCATCAGCCACACATGAGACGCCAAACCATGGGCTTTTTTGATTTGCTCAATGCGTGTGTTGACCTGGTGTATCTGGTCGGCGCTTTCACATTTCGGCACGAGGACCAGGTTAACATTATGCGGCACGATGAAACCGAGGTCATCCAGCCCTTTGGGCACCTGGTTGATGCGCACCATCCGTTCGGCGCCATAGAAATCCACCTGACGCAAGGCATTCCTCACCATATAGCGGGCTTCATGTTTCTTATCGGGCGCCACGGCATCTTCCAGGTCGAGGATGATTCCGTCAGGCTTATGTATCCCGGCATTGATCATCAGGCTGGGTGTGTTACCCGGAAGGTACAACCGCGTAAAGCGATACTTCTCCTTCTCTGTCTTGTACCGGTTTTCCGGGATGAGCTCCTGGAGGTATTCCTTGTCGGTTTTCAGCAGCAGCTTTATGGCAGCTTCTATGCGTGCCGCCAAGACAAATGGCAGTGCGCCGGTATCTTCGATCTGTAAATGGGCATGCTGAATGTCGAAATATTCCAGTATTGTGCCGGCCAGTGCGATAATGGATTGTCCATACAGGACACCGACCTTGCTGGTGAGAGTGACTTCACGGCCTCCCCTGTCGGTCAGTTCAAGTGTGACAAAGCAATCCGACCGCACCTTTTCGCCTTTGTTTCCGGTGGTGACTATCATGTAGTAGTAGTTTTAATTGTACCTTAACAATTACAGCCTCACCCCCATGGGGTAAGGTGAAACGACTTCAAATTTATCATAAAACCCACATCCTTGCATGACTTTTCCAAAATATTTTTCTGTATGATTTAATAAAAATTTGACAGCTTGTTAATAATTTACTTATTTTTGCAACTCTTTAAGAGTATATTAACTCATAATCAATATTGACAAAATCAATCAATTATGAAAAAACTATCGTATCTCTTCGCTATCCTGCTTTTAGCCGGAACATCTTTTATGATGTCATGTAAAGACACCACTGAAACGCCGCAGGATCTTAAGCCGAACATCGACTTCAAAGGTGGTGCAGCCTATATTTCTGCTGATGCCACACTTACTACCCTTCAGGAATTTCTCATTGGTATCACTGCATCTCCCAATACAACATCCGGTAAAAACCTGGCTAATCTGAAGGTCACACGTACCTATAACAACGCTGTTTGGTTTGAATGGGACACCACCGTTAATGTAGCTTATGTTGACATCGATTTCAGCTTCCTTGCATTGACAGTTGCAGGCACCGAAAGAATTTCCTTCGTGGTGACGGATAAAGACGGGCAGACCAATGAAGTTGCATTGAACATCACCACTCAGGTGGTGAATGGGCCGATTAATTTCTTCACGCAGAAAATTCTAGGCTCTTATGCCAGCAGCACGGGTAGCTCATTTGCATCCATCGATGGATCAATTTACAACCTGGCTGATGCTAAAGCCAATGCTGCAAAAGTTGATTGGCTCTATTTTTATGGGGGAACCAATCATGCAACTATCGCAGCTCCTGATGATGCAGATGCAGCTATTGTATTTAATGATTTAACCAATGGACTTAGCACCTGGTCAGTAAGGAATGCCACAAGGCTCAAGAAAATCACTACTGTTGTTGACTGGGCTGCCATAACTGATGATGGCACCATAAAACAATTGACGGCGGATGGTGTCACAGAAACCAAAATCCCTGACTTGGTTGTCGGTAATATAAGTGGATTCAAAACAGTTACAGGCAAATTTGGATTAATTAAGGTAGATAATATCACGGGAACAACGGCTGGAACTATCGAAATCTCCGTCAAGGTCCAGCAATAGCTGATACTTCCACAAATAAACTACGGTCTTAACTTCTCAACCCCGTCATTTGGCGGGGTTTTTTATTCCAGCCCCTATACCGTAAAGCTGATGACGACAAGTTATGACGTCGCAGATTTTCTTTTTTTACTAATTTTACTGCATGCAACGACGTCACCTTTTACAGGGAAATATATATACTGTCCTTGTGCTGCGGCTTGTCATCCTTTTGGTGGCCCTCACCCTGTCGCGGCTGTGCCTCTATTTCCTTAATCTGCACCTATGGTCCGACCTGGATCACAGGGAATTCTTTAAGATCATGTTCACCGGCCTCCGTTTTGACCTTTCCACACTTTGCATAATTGCCGGGCCATTCATTTTCTTCAATGTATTACCCATTCGTATCAGGTCACACCGCATATACCAGCTGCTGAACGACAGCCTTCTGTATATTCTGTTTATTCTGGCGCTGGCAGCCAATTTCATCGATGTGGTATACTCGAGGTTTACGGGGAAACGCATGACTGGAGATGTTTTCAACATGCTGGGTGCCGGTGATGATTACACGGTTCTCCTGCCGCGCATGCTGCAGGATTTCTGGTTGATCGGCCTGCTGTGGCTCCTCCTCTCAGCCATAGCCATCTTCTTCAGCGCGACCATTATACTTCGCCCCGATGAGCACAGAACCGGCGGTTCGAAATTTTATATCAAAAATACAATCCTGTTCTTCGTTTTTATTTTCCTTACCATCACAGGCGTCAGGGGTGGTTTACAACTAAGGCCTATCAGTATCATTACTGCAGGCAAGTACACCGAAGCCAAAAACACTCCCCTGGTCCTCAACTCACCCTTTACCATTGTCAAATCCATTGGCCAGCTCGACCTCAAACACATCTATTATTATAACGAACAAAAGCTCAACAGCATTTACTCCCCTGTTCACAGAGGCATTCTGGTCAATGATTCATCGGCTTTTAACGGCTACAATGTGGTGATCATCATAATGGAAAGCTTCTCGTCAGAATATATCGGTGCTTTTAACCGTGACCTCGACCATGGAACGTACACCGGTTATACGCCATTTCTGGATTCGCTCATAAAAGTCAGCCTGTCGTACAATGGTTATGCAAACTGCAAGAAATCCATCGAAGCCATTCCTGCCATTTTATCGGGTATTCCTGCGCTGATGAATAACCCTTACATCACGTCAAGCTATGCCGGCAACCGCATTTACAGTTTGGCTAACCTCCTCAGGGAAAAAGGGTATCAGTCTTCGTTCTTTCACGGTGGCACCAACGGGACCATGGGCTTTGAATCGTTCGTTACCATGGCCGGCTTTGACCGGTACGTAGGGCGGACAGAATATAACAACGACAACGATTATGACGGACAATGGGGAATTTATGATGAGCCCTTTTTCCAGTATTATGCCCATTGCCTTGACACCATGCGGCAGCCTTTCGTATCGGCCATCTTCTCACTTTCATCACACCATCCCTATTTCGTACCTCCAAAATACCAGGGAAAATTTAAAAAAGGGCCATTGAAAATTCATGAAACTATCGGGTATTCTGATTTCTGCCTGAAGGAATTTTTTCATACAGCCTCAAAAATGTCGTGGTTCGACAGCACCCTATTTGTAATCACCGCCGATCATACGTCTGAATTATATTATCCGCCATATCAAACCCGGATCGGACTGTTCCGTATACCGATCATATTCTTTAAACCTGGCGGTGAGCTGAAAGCATTGAAAACCGACATAGTCCAGCAGACCGATATCATGCCTTCAATACTTGACTTTCTGATGTACGATAAGGATTATGTAGCTTTTGGAGAAAGTGTTTTTGACTCGACGGCAAACAGGTTCACAGTGAGTTATCTCACCGGCATATACCAGCTCATTAAAGATCAGTATATCCTGGAATGGGGTGGGGATAAAACATTTAGCCTCTATGATTTTAAAAAAGATCCGCTTTTAAACGCGAACTTAATATCTAAAAAAGATACACGACGGGCGCTTCCGATGGAAGAGTTCCTGAAAGCCATCATCCAGAATTACAATAACCGGATGATAGATAATAAATTAACAGCCAGATAGAACCTCATGACAGAACCGGCTGACATACGTAAAAAAGAGGTCATATTCATCATAAATCCTGCATCTGGTGTGAGAAGCAAGAACCGGATGGAGGATATGATCAGGACATACCTGGATAAGGAGCGGTACAACCAAACGATTTTATATACCGAGCGGGCCGGCCATGCCATTGAGCTAAGCAGGAAGGCTGCCAGGGATAAAACAGATATTGTGGTGGCCGTTGGCGGTGACGGCTCATTGAATGAGATAGCAAAAGGCCTCATCGGAACCGACACAGCTATGGGTATCATTCCCGCCGGCTCCGGAAATGGCCTGGCACACCACCTGCGTATACCCTTTCGCATCAGCAAGGCAATAGAAACCATCAATAAAGGGAAGATCAAAAAAATCGATACCATCAGGATCAACGGCGAACTGTGTGTAAGCATTGCAGGCGTAGGCTTTGACGCACTGGTGGCTAAAGAATTTGAAAAAGCCCGCCGCCGTGGTTTCCAGACCTATTTCAGGATCATTCTCACCGAATACCTCAACTATAAACCACGCAAATATAAAATCACCATCGACGGGAAAAAATATAAAGAAAAAGCGCTATTTATCAGCTTCGCCAATTCAAACCAGTTCGGCTATAACGCTTCCATCGCCCCGCATGCCACGGTCGACGACGGGCTTATTGACGTATGTATCATCAAAAAAATCCCCCTGGCAAAGGTCGTTTTCCTCGCTAACCTACTCTTCCTGAAAAAAATTGACCAAACAAACGATATCACAATAATTAAAGGGAAAGAGATCAAACTGTCACGAAAACGAAGCAAAATCGTCAATATCGACGGCGAACATGTTAAGCTGAAGAAAAAGCTCATCATTAAAATTGATCCGTTGTCGCTGAATGTCATCGTTCCGTAAAATTTTATTATTTACTGTAATATTAGGATCATCACAAAGGTTTTGGGCTAAAGCGCGGAGTTATTCATTATATTCGTTATCCTGTATACGCATTTCCTTGAAGACCTTTATTTATAACATCGCTACATCGTTACATCGCTAGATCGTCACATCGCTAAATTTTGATCATTGATCACTGATCATTGTTCATTGTTTATAAATTTGCACATTATCACATCGACACATTTTCAAATTCACTGCAATGTTTCAGCAAGTTGAATATATCATCAAAGAATGGCTGAACCGTTTTGGGTTCAGCGGTGAGTTGATCATCTTTCTATGGAAAGTGATAGAGATCGCAGCCATCATCCTCCTTGCCTTTTTAGTCTACCATATCACCAGGCTCATTGTCCTTCGCATTGTTCATTCCATAGCCCGAAAGACAAAAACCCTCTGGGATGATGTATTGGTAGAGCATAAGTTTTTTAACAGGCTCAGCTATCTGGTTCCTGCCTGTACATTATTTATCCTGATTCCGCTGGCATTGCAGGAATATCCGGCAATCGAACGGGTTGCCCTGATAGTGGTAAAGATATACGGCCTTTTTATCGCCGCTGGTATCATTAATTCATTTCTGAAAGCTTCGGAGATCATCTACCAGCGCTATGAGATGTCAAAGTCAAGACCTATCAAGGGGTATTTACAGATTGTAAAGATCATCGTTTATACAATTATTGGTATCATACTGATTTCATTATTGATTAATAAACCACCTCTTACAATGCTGGCCGGAATGGGTGCCATGTCGGCCGTGCTGATGCTGATATTCAAGGACAGTATCCTGGGTTTTGTAGGAGGCATACAATTGGCTGCCAATGACATGCTGCGGAAGGGCGACTGGATCACCATGCCGAAATATGGTGCTGATGGCACAGTGATGGACATTGCACTCACCACTATCAAAGTCAGGAACTTCGATAATACGATTACAACGATTCCAACGTATACGCTCATCTCCGACTCATTCCAGAACTGGCGGGGTATGGATGAATCGGGCGTACGGCGGATTAAAAGGTCGGTGAATATTGATATGACCACCATCAGGCTCTGTACACCCGAAATGCTTGAAAAATTCAAAATGAATCCCCTGCTTAAGGAATATATTGAATCTCATCAAAAGGAGATTGATGAACAATCCATTCGTGATGATGGGAAACATCTGCAGATCATGCATCAGAGGTCTCTGACCAATCTGAATATATTTATGGTCTATCTGAAGGAATATCTTAAGTTGGATGATGACATCAGCAAGGAGAATACGCTTGTTGTCCGGCAATTGCAACCGTTAAATACAGGACTGCCTGTAGAGGTTTATGCATTCAGCAAGATTCAGGAATGGAAGGACTATGAGGAGATTCAGGGAGAGATCATGAATCATGTGCTGGCCATAATACCCTATTTTGGGCTGAAGGTATTTCAGAATCCGACCGGGGCGGATATAGCTTTGGGGTTCCATCCGCCCAAGGCAGATTGAGTCCCAGATTTATTCAGTCAGATACTGTGCGTACTGCATTATTTGGATGTTACTGTTATAGGGGAAATTATTTCCTTCGTAGATTAAAAATCCCATGTCTTCCGGCCCGAGAATCTTTTCTATATTGCGAACCATTTGAGTCCGGAATGTAGCCGTTTTTTTAATTTCAATCACCTGTTTTCCGGATATCCGGTCAATGATGAGGTCAATTTCCTCTCCATGGCTTGTCCTGTAAAAAAACATTTGGTCAGAGGAATGCGAATGCACAAGGTTTTTTATTATTTCAGCGACGATATAATTTTCGAATATGCTACCGGCCATAGGACCCTTGTGGTATAATTCCTTCGTAGTTACTCCCGTGAGTAAACAAACAAGACCGGTATCATAGAAATAAACTTTAGGGCTTTTGATAATCCTTTTTCCAAGGTTCCGGTACCAGGGAGGCAGAAGAAAAATAATATAAGCGGCCTCGAGTACAGAAATCCAACGTCTGATTGTGGAGACCGACACACCGATGGACCTGGAGAGCTCAGAATAGTTCAATAATTGGGATGTCCGGGCTGCAAGCATGGTAAGGAACTGCCTGAAATCGCGCAGATCGCCTATGTTTACCAACGATTTGACGTCGCGGAGAACAAATGTCTCCAGGTAGGATGAATACCAGTCATGTGCATTCTGGTAACCCGTTCTGACCACTTCGGGGTATGAACCACTGTAAACAGCTTCCGCCCGAAGTCCTTGCGGAATCTCACTGAACTGGAAAGGTAGCAGAGATAACAGGCCTATCCTTCCTGCCAGACTTTCAGTGATCCCCTTGACAAACGAGAACTGGCTGGAGCCCGTGATGACAAATCTGCCGGTTTCTTCACGGTTTTCATCTACGGCAATTTTTAAGTGATTGAACAGCTCAGGCACCTTTTGAACTTCATCGAATATAACCTGACGGTCGTACTGATGTATAAAAGATATCGGATCGGCAGTGAAAAAATCAATCATCCTGTAATCGTCAAAAGTGACATATTTAAAGCTATTACCAAGAGTTTTTCTGATCATGGTGGTTTTACCCGACTGCCTTGGGCCGGTTATGCCTATGATTGGAAACTGCAAAAGGTACTTTTTAACGGTATCTTCTAACCTGAATTATTCATAAAAAAATGGAAAAGTTTGTTATCTCATTGATAATCATTATCTTTGAGGTGTATAAACTTTTAAACAAACTTTTCCATGAGTAAAGATACAAAAAGCCCAAATACCCATCTTGTTTCTG